>LJTS01000013.1 GCA_001304425.1 Betaproteobacteria bacterium SG8_40 | reverse complement strand
GTGCCGGAGAAAGGAAATTCCCCGGAATCGACCTCCCCGCGATGGGTCAGGCCACGACTGCGGCCATGCCGGGGCAGATCTCCGGCATTCCCGTCCCAATCCTGACCCGGGCGCGCAGCGTCAAACGGCGGCCGCCGGACCCAGTTCCAGGGAGTCGGCGTATTCGTCCAGCCTGCCAGCGGCAATCGCGTCCCTCAGGCCTGCCATCAGGCGCTGGTAAAAACCGAGATTGTGAACCGTATTGAGCAACGCCCCCAGCATTTCGTTGATGCGCTGCAAATGGTGCAGATAAGCCCTCGTGAAGTTGGCGCAGGTGTAGCAGTCGCACTTGGGGTCGAGCGGCCCGGTGTCGTTGCGGTAGGCGGCATTGCGCAGCTTGATGATGCCTTCCGAGGTGTAAACCCAGCCATTGCGGGCATTCCTCGTCGGAAGCACACAGTCGAACATGTCAATGCCCTGCCTGACCGCAGCCACGAGATCGCGCGGCGTGCCTACCCCCATCAGGTAGCGCGGCTTCACCTCCGGCAAACGCGGTGCCGTGTGGCGGAGGATACGCAGCATATCCGCCTTGGGCTCTCCGACTGACAGTCCCCCAATCGCGTAGCCGTCGAATCCCATCTGCACCAGTTCCGCCAGGGACTCATCGCGCAGATTCTCGTACATGCCGCCCTGGACGATGCCGAACAAGGCGTTGTGGTTGTTTTCATGCGCGCGTTTACTTCGTTCCGCCCATCGCATGCTCAGACGCATCGAATTTGCGGCTTCTTCCTCGCTCGCCGGATACGGCGTGCATTCATCGAATGCCATCACGACGTCCGAATTGAGAATACGCTGGATACGCATCGACTCTTCGGGCGAAAGAAAACACGGTGCTCCGTCGATCGGAGACCGAAACGCAACACCCTCTTCGCTGATCTTGCGCAGAGCTCCGAGACTGAAAACCTGAAAACCACCGGAATCGGTCAGTATCGGCCGGCGCCAGCCAATGAATTCATGCAGGCCGCCATGCGCGGATATTACGTCCAGGCCCGGCCGTAGCCACAAATGAAATGTATTTCCCAGCAGGATCTGCGTGCCGTTTGCCTCCAGGTCGGACGGCCGCATGCCCTTTACCGCCCCATAAGTCCCGACAGGCATGAAAACCGGTGTCTCGACGACACCATGAGCAAGCTCCAACCTGCCTCTTCGCGCCAGGCCATCCGTTGCAAGCAGTTCGAACTTCATCGTGTGCCGGGCACTGCCCGCTCCAACAACATGGAATCGCCGTAGCTGAAGAAGCGGTACTGCTGTTCCACCGCGTGGCGGTAAGCACGGACGATGTTCTCCAGCCCGGCAAACGCTGCAACCAGCATCAGCAACGTAGACCTGGGGAGGTGAAAATTGGTCAATAGCCGCTCGACGACCCTGAACTGATAGCCGGGCCGGATGAACAAGCGGGTTTCTCCGCTGCCCGGAAGCAACTCTCCATCGCTGCGGGCCGCAGATTCCAACGCCCGCAGGCTGGTAGTTCCCACAGCACAAATCCGTCCGCCCCGCTCCCGCGTCTGCCGGACGGCCTGCGCGGTCGTTTCGGGCACGCTGTACCACTCCGCGTGCATGACGTGACGCCCGACGTCGGATTCGCGCACCGGCTGGAACGTGCCTGCGCCGACGTGCAGCGTCACATACGCGGTCTCGGCACCCATGCGCTTCAGGCTCCCCAGCATGGCGTCATCGAAATGCAGTCCGGCCGTCGGTGCGGCGACGGCCCCCGGTCGGCGGGCATACACGGTCTGATACCGGGATTCATCCGCCGCTTCGGCCTCGCGCCCGATGTAAGGCGGCAAGGGTACATGCCCGCAGCGGTCCAGCGTCGCCAGCACATCCTCGGGAAAAGCGAGCTGGAACAGATCGTCCTGCCGCGAAAGCACCACCAGCTCCGTGTTCCCGTCGATGGTAATGCGCTGCCCGGCTCTGGGTGCCCTGCTGGCACGCAGCAACGCCAGCGCGGTACGCGCATCGAGCACCCTGTCGATCATGATTTCGACTTGCCCCCCGGTTTCCTTTACGCCAAAGAGACGTGCTTTTATAACCTTCGTATCGTTGAAAACCAGCAGGTCCCCCTCGCGGAAGAAATGGACCAGTTCCTCGAAACGGTGGTCATGAACGGCGCCGGTGACCCCGTCCAGGTGCATCAGACGGCTGGCGCGCCGATCGGGCAGAGGGACTTGCGCAATCAGCGACTCAGGCAAGTCATAATCGAAGTCCGACAGTTTCATCACCCGATTATATCGGCAGGCCGGATGCCGCCGACAGGTGATTGATGACCGCGCCCGCCGGGCGGTCACTCTTCCAGGGATGCCTTGCGATCTGCACCTGGCTGAAAATTACGGGGCCGTTTCCTTGCTGGGCGCCGACGGTTTCATGGATAATGCGCCCCGGGCCGGGATGGCGGAACTGGTAGACGCAGCGGACTCAAAATCCGCCGGTGGTGACACCGTAAGGGTTCGATTCCCTTTCCCGGCACCAAAGCCCTGTGCGACCGGCACTGCGCGAACATCTTTTGAGACTGCAGTCACTTGAGCGCACGGCGCGATGTGCAGGCGCCTCATGAGCGGGCCGGTTGAGAAACTTCGGAGCACCTTGCACGGTGGATGCAACCAGCGTGTTTGTCGCAAATCGGCGACAGTGCCGGCATGAAACCCCTGCTCTTGCCCGCCTTTTGGCACAATACAAATTCTGTTTCCTCACTCTTGTTGCTGCGGGTATGTGTTTCGCTCTCTTTTGCTGCTCGACTGAACATGTCAAACGATGGTTCGAATGGTGGGCGGTTAAAGCGATCGGTTTCAAAATAACCTGTCCCCTGAAAAATTTCAGCCTGTGCTACTACTGATCAAGAAAACAGATGATGACGGACGGCTCGCCAAAGTCCCGGAGTTCCTCACGACCGAATGGAGCATCGAGGTCGTTGATGACAAGGATCGCGAGCAGTTCTCCGATCGGCTGGCACAGGCCGACGCCATCATTTCGATGGAGTGGCCAGCCAGTATGCCCGCCGCGCCGTCGTTGAAACTGCTGCAACTGCCCGGGGCCGGCACCGACGCGATTACATTTGACGCCGTGCCCGCCTCAGCGAGCGTTTGCAACGTCTACGAGCACGAAACCGGAATCGCGGAATACGTACTTGCGACCATGCTGCAATGGGTGATTCCGCTGCCCGAGCTCGAGAACGCGCTGCGTCAGGGAAACTGGAAGGGTTCGCACCTGTTCGGGCCCGTGCACGGAGAACTGTATGGCAAGACACTGGGCATCGCTGGCTACGGACGGATAGGGCGCGAAGTGGCGCTGCGTGCAAAGGCATTCGGCATGAACGTCCTTGCCTGCGGTCGCACAGCACGTGGCGGCGATGGAAACGTCCAGTCCGTCGAGAACATGGCGGGGCTTGACGCAATGCTCGGGCAATGTGATTTCGTATTGCTGGCCCTGCCCCTGACTGACGAAACGCAGAACATCATCAATGCTCGCCGGATCTCGAGAATGAAGCCGACCGCAGTCATCATCAACGTTGCACGCGGAGCGTTGATCGACGAGGAGGCGTTGTATACGGCGTGCCGCGATCGCCAGATTGGCGGCGCAATAATCGACACCTGGTACCGGTACCCCGCCAGCAACAGCGAACGCTGCCAACCTTCGCGTTTTCCATTTCATCAGCTCGACAACGTCATCATGACGCCGCACGCCTCGGCCTGGACCGACCGCCTTGCGCCGCGCCGCAACCGACTCATCGCCGAGAACCTGGACCGGCTGGCGCGCAATGAACCGTTGATCAACGTGGTGCGAAAAGCATCCGCGCCGCCGCAACGCGCGAGCTGTGCAGACACCCTCGAGGACCGATAAATGAACCGTGATCAGATAACGAAATCCGCCACCCTCCTGTGGGAGACATGGATGCAATCGGGATTGATTGACGCGCTTCCGGAAGATTCCCGGCCCGCCGATCGCTCACAAGGCTATGCAATCCAGGCCGAGGTCGCCAGGCTGTCAGGGCAGCCCCGTCTCGGCTGGAAGATCGCTGCGACCAGTACCGAAGGACAGAAACACATTGGCGTCGACGGACCGCTCGCCGGGCGGCTGCTCGCCAACAGGGTCATGGCTTCTGGCAGCAGGCTAACGCTCGGGCAGAATCTGATGCAGGTTGCCGAAGCCGAGTTCGCATTTCGCATGGCAAAGCCGCTGGAGCCGCGAGAGGCCGCCTATGAAATGGAGGAAGTATTGGCCGCAGTGGACACGCTGCATCCGGCTATCGAGATCCCGGACTCACGTTACAGCGATTTCGCAAAAGTCGGAGCCGCACAACTCATCGCCGATAATGCATGCGCGTGCTGGTTTATCCTGGGCAACGAGACCAGCGCGAACTGGCGTGAACAGGATCTGTCCCGACATCCCGTGACCGCCTGGCGCAATGGCAATCTTGCGGCGAAAGGAACCGGCGCGAATGTGCTGGGCGACCCGCGCATCGCTCTGACCTGGATCGCCAACGAACTCAGCACCCAGGGCATCGGCCTGAACGCAGGGGAGATCGTCACCACCGGCACCTGCGTGCTGCCTCAGGCGATTGCGCCCGGCGACACGATCCGCGCAGACTATGGCGATTTCGGAAGCGTTACGGTAGAGATCGTCTAGCGAAGGCGCCAGGAATGTTCGCTCACACCCGTTTCTGCCGATGAGCATGCAGTATCCATCGACGACATCACCGTTGCGCCGGCGAATGAACTGATGCGGCTCTATTACCCACGCTCATTTCTAAAGCTGATCCTCTCCGGCTTCGCGCTGGCGGTGGTTCCGTTGGTACTTGCGCTGGTTTACAACGCCTACTCCATCAACAATCTCGCGGACCATAGCCAGCAAACCCTTTATCAGGCAGTCCAGGCGACTCAGGCCAGCCGGTCGTTGATCGAACACGTTACGGCTATGGAACGCAGCGTGCGCCAGTTCGTCATCGTCGATGAACCTTCCGTGCTGCAAGGCTATGCGCTTGCACACGAGCGATTCGTGAATACCGCGCAACGTTTGAGCAGCTATCCACTGGAGCAGGCCCAACGCGCCACATTGCGCGTGCTTGTCGATACCGAGAACGACCTGTTCCAGAGAGTAAACGAGGCAGCCGTTTTGCGTGACGGCGCGGCGGAGATCGTTGGCCAGTTTTCAAAGCTTTCACAAACAGCGCGTGAACTGGACAATCAGGGAAACCTGCTGGTGGAAAGGGAAGCCGATATCGTGCAGCGCATGGCCGGCGAAACCCAGAATCTGATTCTTTGGCAAATGCTGGCGCTGGTGCCGGTTGCCATCTTTCTCGTGCTGGGCGCGTCATTGCTGATACGCCGGCCGATTTCACAAATCGAGTCGGCCATCCAGAAACTTGGCGAGGGTGAGTTTGGCGACAAAATCAGTGTCACCGGCCCTGCCGACCTTCAGTCTCTTGGCAGGCAACTGGACTGGTTGAGGCTACGCCTGCTTGACCTCGAGGAACAGAAGTCGCGATTCCTGCGTCACGTATCGCATGAGTTGAAAACGCCCCTGACGGCGCTGCGGGAGGGAGTTGAACTGCTATCGGACGAAGTAACCGGGCGGATGACCCACGGCCAGCTGGAAATTGCGCGCATCCTCAGACAAAATACATTGCGCCTGCAACGTCTCATCGAGGACTTGCTTGCCTATCATACGGCCCAGTTTCAAACGGCTTCACTCAACCCGACCCATTTCAGACTGAAGTCGCTTGTCGAGCGCGTCATACAGCAGCACACGCTCGCGTTGAGGGCGAAGAACCTCAGCCAGTCACTGGCCGCCGCCGACCTGGAAATGGAAGGAGACCAGCGCAAGATCGAAGCAATTATCGACAACCTTTTGTCCAATGCGATCAAGTATTCACCAACGGGGGGGACAATCCGTATCCAGTTGCGTCGCCGGGGCGGCGATGTCGTCATCGACTTCATGGATGATGGCCCCGGAATCCCGCAAGAAGACCGGGTTCGGGTGTTCGAGCCTTTTTATCAGAGCAATGTCGAGTACACCGGCCCGGTAAAGGGCACGGGGCTGGGTCTTGCGATCGTGCGCGAGTTCGCGTTGGCACATCGCGGAACGGTCGAAGTCATTGACGACGGCAATCCCGGAGCGCACCTTCGTGTGGTGCTGCCGTCGCGGCAACTCGAAGTAGCGGCATGAGGACGCGTATTGCCGTGGCCGCACTGATTACATGCTGCGTGGCAGGATGCGCATCGCAGCCCAAAGCGCCTGTCGATAGGTATCCACAACGCCAGGTGGTCGAAACAGTGGAAACCGATGCTGACCGCCTGCTGAATTACTATGCCTACATGACGGGCCTGCAGGGGGACGTGTTGTTGCAGGAATATCAACGTGTACAGGGGGCATATCATTCTGACCCGAGCGATTTTCATCGCATGCAGTTGATTATGCTGCTGTCTTCGCCAAGTGCACCATTCAGGGATACGCAGCTGGCGCAGAATCTCCTCAAAGCATGGCTTGAGGTGGAATACAACGCCTATTCAAAACTCTATCCATTGGCGTTGCTGTATCGCAACTACCTCTCCGAACTGGAGGGCCGGCGCGACGCGATTGAACGCGCCGGTGAAGAACTGCGCGAGGCCAAAGCACAGGTCCAGCAACAAGACGAACAGATTGCGCGGCAAGCCTCGGAAATAGCAGCACAAAAGCAGAGATCAAGTGAATTGCAGGAGAAACTCAACGCCCTGCTGGAAATGGAAAAGAACCTCATTGAACGCGGACAGAAACAATACCCGGAAACGCCATGAATACTGAAACCAGAATATTGATTGTCGACGACGATCCCGATCTCCTCAAGCTCCTGACATTCCGGCTACAGGGAGCCGGTTATCTGGTCGAAAGTGCGCCCAGCGCCGAGCGCGCGCTCGCAAAACTGTCAGTCTCCGTCCCGCATCTTGTGATTACCGATCTGCGCATGGGCGGCATGGACGGAATGGCACTATTCCAGAACATTCGAAAGATCCACCCCGCGTTACCCGTCATCATTCTGACGGCCCATGGCACGATCCCGGATGCCGTGGCCGCGACCCAGAAAGGCGTGTTCGGCTATCTGACCAAGCCGTTCGACAGCAAGGAACTGCTGTCCCAGGTCGAGAAAGCGATCAACGTGAGCGGAACCGCTGGCGAAGCGGGCGACAACGACCGACGCTGGCGTGAAGAAATCATTACGCGCAGCCCCATCATCGAGAGCATTCTGGCAAAGGCCAAGTTGGTGGCGACCAGTGACGCGAGCGTGCTCATCAGGGGCGAGAGTGGCACCGGGAAAGAGATGCTGGCACGCGCGATCCATCGCGCCAGCCCGCGTGCAGACAAGCCGTTCGTGGCGGTGAACTGCAGCGCGATACCCGAACAACTTCTGGAGTCGGAACTGTTCGGACACATGAAGGGTTCCTTTACAGGGGCCGCGCGCGACTATCAGGGGTTGGTTCAAGCTGCTGACAATGGAACAATTTTCCTGGATGAGATTGGTGATATGGCGTTGCCCTTGCAGGTCAAACTACTCCGGGTGCTGCAGGAAAGGGAGGTCCGGCCGGTCGGTTCGACGCGCTCCACACCAGTGAATATCAGGATTATTTCGGCGACACACCGAAATCTTGAAGACGCCATCCAGGAGGGCACGTTCCGCGAGGATCTGTATTACCGCCTCAATGTCGTTTCCTTCAGCCTGCCGCCGCTGGCAGAGCGCAGGGAAGACATTCCCGTGCTGGCCACACATTTCCTCAAACAAATCAATGCAAAATACAGCAAGTCCCTGAATGGCTTCTCTGCCGAGGCGATGGAAATGCTGGTCAAGTCCCCTTGGCCCGGCAACGTGCGCGAACTCTACAACGTCATTGAACAAGCCGTGGCGCTGTCGACCACCCCGATCATTACACCGGCTCTCGTAGAAAGCGCCATCCGCGGCCGGACCGCGGAACTGGCATCCTTCGAGTCGGCGAGAGGCGAATTCGAGCGGGAATATCTCGCGAAAATCCTCAAAATTACGGGCGGAAACGTGACACAAGCTGCCAAACTGGCGAAGCGCAACCGCACGGAGTTCTACAAGCTACTGCAGCGGCATCATCTCGATCCGAAGCTTTTCAAGGCTCTGTAGTACCCGGTCCCGCACCGCAGGGTGCGGATTCACGCCGCATATTTTTCTCAATGAAACAGCAGGTTAAGAACCGCCCGCGGTAGTGTCTCCAGATGGCGACAGGCTTCTTTAGCAACAACGTAAAGTAAGCCGCTTAACCATATGTTTTAGTGGGTGCAAAAATTATGGCATCATCATTGCTCTAGAATTTCCTACGCATTTTGGGACGAAATTTGCAAGATTCCGGGCTATGGATTTATGAAAAACGAGAAAAAGCGCCTTTTTCTTCCACTTGCGTGCTGCGCTGTCTTTTCCGCGACGACATTCGGCGGCATCGGAATCGCTGCCTTGACCGGCCAGATTGCCGTGTCTTCCAAGCAGGGCAATTTTCTGTCCTCCGGTGAAAATCTCAAGCGCATGGGCGATTCGAGCAGGGTATCGGCTACAGCGACCGTTGCCGCGCCCACGCATGTCGGGCTTACCCGAAGCGCCATCCGCGATGGCGCAGGCAACGACAAGCCGACGGTGCTGCGCGTCAGCCAACGCTTCAGCCAGACACTCGCACCACAATGTTCACGTTGCGGTGTGATCGATTCGATCGAGCGGCACGAGTTGCAAATGCCGACGGCAAGATCTGCGGCGAGTCAATTCGATATTGCGCAGGTGCGCGACAACGATGAATCCGCGTCACTTCGAGGTTCGATGCTGGCAAATGCGCCTCGAAGCACGGCTCTTGCCGGCAATCGTGATATAGCCATCAGTTTTATCGTGCGCCTGCGCATGGAAGACGGCAGTGTGCGAACCATTTACGAGCATCAACCGCCAAAATTTTCCGTTGGCGAAAGAGTCAAGTTGGAAAATGGCTCGGTCATTTCATTGAGCTGACGGATCAGACGACACGCCTGATTGTGTTGATATCATCGGATTGAGACGGAGACTAACGGAACTGTCTGCCTGAAACTGCTGGCCAGCACCTCGTTTTACACAATGCGCGATGCGCATTGGAGCGCCCGATTTCCTCCCTTATCGGGCGCTTTTTTTTGGCAGGATGCCCGGCGTATCCCCGCCGCCCTGATCGGCCAGGCGAGCCAGGCGGGATTCCCGTGCGACAATCGCATGTGCAGCCGGGCGCCAGCCTGGACAACAATTCCGATGGGAACAACCGGATGCCGGAACAATGACCATTTTCAAGTATGCATGCCTGTTCGTCGCTGCAATGCCGATCATCGGCTGCAGCACCACGCAAAATCAGACGGATAAATCCCAAGTCAATCTCGCCGGATACCCTCCGGCCTTTCAGGACGGTTACGCGGATGGCTGCAACAGTGCCCGGCGTGCCATCGGAAAGATCCGGGACGAAAAACGTTTCGAAGCGGACTCGATGTACGCGTCCGGATGGCGGGATGGTTTCGACATCTGCTCGGAGACGAAATACGAGTGAGACATCGCATGCCGGAAGGCGCATGCAGCATGTTGTGGCCGCCAACTCAGCCAGCGTGTACACTTTCGCCGGATTTCACCCACCTGCTCTTGCATAACGGATCAATGTCATGAACGCGCCCTCGCATCGTCCGCCATTCACCTGGTCTGACCCTTTTCTCTTTGACGAGCAACTCGATGAAGAGGAACGCATGGTGGCCGACAGTGCACGCGCCTTCTGCGCCGAAAAGCTCATGCCGCGCGTGCTTCGTGCGCACCGGGACGAGAGTTTTGACCGGGACGTCTTTCGGGAAATGGGCGCGATGGGATATCTTGGATCGACCATCGAGGGTTATGACTGCGCCGGCGTAAACCATGTCTGTTACGGGCTGATTGCACGCGAAGTCGAGCGCGTCGACTCGGGATACCGATCAATGATGAGTGTTCAGTCGAGCCTCGTCATGTATCCAATCTACGCATACGGCACCGAGCCCCAGCGGCAGAAGTTTCTGCCCCCTCTCGCGCGCGGCGAGAAAATTGGAGCATTCGGCCTGACCGAGCCTGATTACGGCTCCGACGCCGGCAGCATGGTGACGCGTGCACGCAAGGTCGACGGCGGCTGGTCGCTCAAGGGCGCCAAGATGTGGATCACCAATTCCCCGGTTGCCGACGTGTTCGTTGTCTGGGCAAAAGATGACGGTGGCGTTATTCGTGGGTTCATCCTGGAGCGGGGGATGCAAGGACTGACTACTCCGAAGATCGAAGGAAAATTCAGCCTGCGCGTTTCCATTACCGGTGAAATCGTGATGAACGATGTTTTCGTGCCCGATGAAAACCTGCTCCCGGAAGTTAGCGGACTGAAGGGCCCGTTCGGCTGCCTCAACAAGGCTCGCTACGGAATCGCCTGGGGCGCGCTGGGTGCGGCAGAATTCTGCTGGCAGGCTGCACGGGATTATGTGATGGAACGCAAACAGTTCGGCCGCCCCCTGGCTGCCAACCAACTCGTACAGAAGAAGCTGGCGGACATGCAAACCGAGATCACGCTCGGCCTGCAATCCGTGCTGCGTGTTGGCAGGCTGATGGACGAATCGCGCTCCGCCCCTGAAATGGTTTCGCTCATAAAGCGCAACTCTTGCGGCAAGGCGCTTGAGATCGCCCGCATCGCGCGGGACATGCACGGCGGAAACGGCGTGTCAGACGAGTATCACGTAATACGCCACCTGATGAATCTTGAAGCCGTGAATACCTACGAAGGAACGCATGACATCCATGCACTGATTCTTGGCCGCGCGCAAACGGGCATACAGGCATTTACGGGCGCGTAGCGCAGCGAGTTTGAGGAACACAAAAAAAGCACGCCGTCCTGGCGTGCTTTTTTTGTAAATTTTTTTGGCAATCGCGCGGAGCCGCGATCGCCCCGGAAACAGCAGCTAACCGCCTCGCTCAGGCGCCCGGTTCAAACACACCGCCCGCCATCGACTTCGATACACGCCCCGGTGATAAAGTCAGCTTCGTCCGATGCCAAATACAGGCAGGCATTGGCGATATCACGGGGCTGACTGAAACGACCGAGCGGGATGGTCGAAACAAACTTCTTGCGCATTTCCGGCGTATCCTCACCCATGAACTCCGCAAGCAACGGCGTATCACCGGCCACCGGATTCACGACGTTCACGCGAATCTTGTCGGGCGCCAGTTCCACCGCCATTGCACGGCTTGCGACAATCGCGGCGGCCTTGCTGCCGTTGTACCAGACCAGGCCGGGCCTCGGGCGCACACCCGCGGTGGAAGCAATGGTTACAAACACCCCTGCTCCTTTCTTGCGGAAATGCGGGACCACATTCCGGGCGCAGTGATAAAGGCTCTTTACGTTGACGGCATACACGCGGTCAAAATCCTTTTCCGTCACGTCGAGCACAGGCTGGTTGCGATGCGTCGTTCCGGCATTATTGATGACGATATCCAGATCACCATAGGTGTCCAGGGAAAACTTCATCATCGCCGCCCAGTCTGCATCCTTGGATACATCGCCTCTAATATAAGCAGCCTCCCCGCCCGCCGCCTTGATTTCCTTGACGACCCGCTTCCCGCCGTCGTCATTGATATCGTTTACGACGACTTTACAGCCTTCTTCGGCAAATCGTCTGGCAATACCCTCGCCAAAGCCGGATCCGCCGCCGGTCACAATAGCCACCTTACCACCCAGTCTCATTCCCTATTCCTTCTTGTTACGGTTCGTGATTCAGAAAACAATCGGGAGCCTTGCGGCTCCCGCTCAGACAATAACCCGATGCCGGTTCAGGCAGTCGTTGTCACGCATACAGCCTGATTTCCGTCAGCGCTAACCTGCTTGCTCTCTGGCAACCCGACGCTAGTAAGATCGACTCCATGACGCACAGCGGTCATTTCCGCGAGAATGGCTACAGCGATCTCCGGAGGGGTCTTGCTGCCGATGCGAAGCCCAACCGGTCCATGCAAACGATCAAGCTCCGCCTGTGACAAATCAAACAGGGCCAGACGCTCGCGGCGTTTCTCACTATTCAGACGCGAGCCTAGAGCCCCAACGTAAAACGCGGGAGACTTGAGCGCTTCGAGCAACGCCAGATCGTCAATTTTAGGATCGTGCGTAACCGCCACTACTGCGCTATGCGAGTCAAGATTCATCGCCAGCACGACATCGTCCGGCATACCGCGGTCAAGCGTGACGCCTTCAATATCCCACGTATCTGCATATTCCTCGCGCGGGTCGCAAACAGTAACGTGATAGTCGAGCGCCTGCGCCATCTGCGCGACGTAGCGTGACAACTGCCCCGCCCCGACGATCAACAGGCGCCACCTCGGACCGTACACGCCTCTGAGTGTCTTTCCGTCGAATGCAAGCGCATCGGCCCGGCTTGCCGCTTCGAGCTTGACATTGCCGGTTGCCATATCAAGGGTCCGCGTTACGAGTTCGTGCCGCTCCACACGTTCGAGCAACTCGCCCAGGACTGCGTCGTCACTCACCTGCTCCAGTACCAGTTGCAGGGTGCCGCCGCACGGCAGACCGAAGCGCTCGGCCTCTTCCTTTGTCACACCGTAGGTTACGACTTGAGGACGCTCTACCAGCAGCGATTGGTCACGGACCTTGCTGATGAGATCGTCCTCGACACAACCGCCCGAGACGGAACCGGCCACAATGCCATCGTCCCGTACCGCCAGCATGGCGCCAGCAGGACGCGGTGAAGAACCCCAAGTCTCGACAATCGTCACCAATACGACCTTGTGGCCCTCACGCCGCCACGCGACGCTGCTTCTCAGAACTTGCAGATCAACGCTGTCCATAGCACTACCCGTTCTATCCAACCGGAAATAACGATTCTAGCAGCCTGCCGGGCTCAGGTGTGCGACAGCGAGGCCGTGGATGACTGCCAAGCGTATTCAACCTGTCTCTTCGCACATATCGACTACTCGTAAGAAGAAATTGGCCGCAAACGGACTGCTCTCGCCCGGCCATGACCGCTTCATCCTGACACCCACAGGATTCCCGGAAACCGCATCATGATCATTGCCGCCAAAAAAAAGACCCTCCAGCAGATGCTGAAGGGTCTTTCCCGTTACTACCCGAGTCACCGGGCCCCGAAAACCGGGACCCGGCCAATCATCAATTAACCAGCCTTGATGTTTTCCGGTGTGTACGGCAGGGTGCGCGGACGCTTGCCAGACGCGGCGAAGATCGCGTTTGCGATCGCCGGCTGAACAACCGCTGTGCCCGGCTCACCCAGACCACCAGGAACACTGTCGCTCTTGATGAAGTGGATGTTGAGTTCCTTCGGTGCCTCATTGATGCGGGCAACACGGTAGGTATCGAAGTTGTTCTGCTGAACAGCGCCGTCCTTGACCGTAATTTCACCCCACATACATGCGGACTGACCGAAGTTGATACACGACTGCATCTGGGCCAGAGCCTGATCCGGGTGGATCAGGGTACCGGCATCGACAACCGACGTGATCTTGTCGATCTGGACGTCGTAATTGGCGCTGACAGTCACCTCAACAACCATGGCAATGACGGTGTTGTAACCTTCCATCACTGCGACACCCTGCCCGCGACCGGCAGGCAGCTTCTTGCCCCAGTTGGACTTCTCGCGGACTTGTTCCAGAGCGCGCTTCATACGGGCACCAACCGGCACGCCGGCCGACAGACCTGACCACTGGTGCTTGGTCGAACCCATATCGAGCATGTCAATGCGGTACTGGATCGGGTCCTTCCCGGCAGCGGTGGCCAACTCGTCGATGAACGACTCAAGAGCAACCGCATTCAGGTTATGGGACACCGCACGCCAGTAACCGACCGTTACTCCGGTATCGTGCATCTGGTAGGTAAAGCGCATGCCGCCATCCGCAACGTACGGGAAGTTATCGATACCCTCAACCGCAAACGGGTCGATGCCATCCTTCACGATGCTGGGGAACAGGCGAGAAGAAATCGACGGACTGGTCGAATGGAACCGGAACGCCGAAAGCTTGCCCGCCGAATCCAGACCGGCAGTGAACTTGAAGATACCCGCGGGACGATACGAGTCATGCGTCATATCATCTTCACGGCTCCAGATCATCTTGACCGGCATGCCGGCTGCCTTGGAAATTTCCGCAGCGTCGATGGCGTAGTCAACTTCCACGCGACGGCCAAAACCACCGCCAAGGAAGGTTGTCTGCACTTCAACCTGCTCCGGCTTCAGACCGGTAGCACCAGCCACAACGTGAGGAATCAGTTGCTGGAACTGGGTCGGCGTGATGATGACCGCCTTGTCGGCACGCACGTCAGCCGTGGTGTTCTGCGGCTCCATCGGTGAGTGCGAGACAAACGGCAGACGATACTCGGAGGTAACCGTCTTTGCAGCGGCTGCAAGGCCGGCATCCGCATCACCGTGCTCACGGAACACCGCACCGGGCTGCTGCGAAGCGTCTTCCAGGCCTTTCCAGATTGAACGCTGGTCGACGTTAGCCATCTTTCCGGCATCCCAACGGACGTCGAGCGTGGCAACCGCTTTTTTCGCAGTCCAGTAATCTTCAGCAACGACTGCGATACCACGGCTGTACTGCACGACGGCCTTCACGCCCGGGAAGTTCTTGGCACGCGTATCGTCGTACGAGGAGACCTTGCCACCGATCATCGGCGGCATGATCACCGCAGCGTAGGCCATTCCGGGGATCATTGTGTCGATACCGAACTGGGCGGTTCCGCGAACCTTTGCGGCCGTATCCAGACGCTTCTGGCGAACGTTGCCGACGATCTTGAACTGGCTCGCGGGCTTGAGCGGTACGTCTTTCGGCACTTCCATCTGGGCCGCTTTGGCTGCGAGCGAACCGTAGGTTGCACGCTTGCCGCCAGGTCCGGTGACAACGCCATCGGAGGCCTTGCAGGAGTCAGCTGCAACGCCCCACTGATCAGCAGCGGCTGCAATCAACATCATGCGGGCCGAAGCACCCGCCTTGCGCAGCTTTTCCCAGGCATCACGCACGGAAGTGGAACCGCCGGTGAGCTGGCCGCCGAGCAGAGCATTGATGTAAACCTCGGCAGGCGGAGCAAATTCGACGTTGATCTTGTTGATGTCGACTTCAAGTTCTTCCGCTACCAGCATCGGCATGGACGTATAGACGTCCTGACCCATTTCGGAGCGGGCAACCATGATGGTCACGACATTGTCGAGGCCGATACGGACCCACGCGTTGGGACTTGCGTAACCACCGCCGCCATCCGCCTGCGCGACACGCGGGCCGCTGGGAAGATAGAAGCCGAGGGCAAGACCGCCCGCTACGGTACCGCTGACCTTCAGGAAGTCACGACGAGTTTCGTTTTTCACGATATTTTCCATGTCTGGGCCCCTCCTTAGGACATCTTCGCGGCGGCCTTGATGGCTGCGCGAATACGCGGATACGTGCCACAGCGGCAGATATTGCCGGACATGAAAGCATCGATATCCTGATCAGAAGGATTCTTGTTCATGGCGAGCAGTGCGGAGGCCGACATCATCTGGCCGGGCTGGCAGTAACCGCACTGCGGCACGTCCAGGGCCATCCAGGCACGCTGTACTCGATGATCGCCACCCAGACCTTCGATGGTGGTGACTTGCTGGCCCGCGACCGAGCCGATTTGTGTTTGACATGAGCGTACGGCCATCCCGTTCAGATGAACGGTACACGCACCGCACAGTTTCCGCAACCGAACTTCGTGCCGGTCATACCCAGCGTGTCGCGGAGAACCCAGAGCAGCGGCGTATCAGGCGCTACATCTACGCTCGTCCTTTTACCATTAACTTGGAACGCTATTTTCATTACCAAACTCCCCCTTTCGAAGCTTGTAGGTACAGGGAACGTAACATCTAAAGTTACCGGCGCAAAATACACGAACTACATACCCGTTTCAAGCCTCGACAAGCCTTTGTTCGGTCTAAAAAAAGTTGGCTTATCAACGACTGATGCAGGGTCGGAAATCCGTACGCCACGCGGACCTCCAAAAAACCGTTTCGGACAGTGAAATTGCATGCTTTCCAGCGTTGCCGTGAAACAGGATGAATCTTCAATGTTGCAACGCAATGTCAACATGCCAAATTCTTTGCATTTCCTCTCTGTGTCGCAACGCAACATTCACGACCTACTTCATGCTCGGAGTCCACTCGAGCCGGAACACGAAGCCACCGCAAAGCCGACGTATGACACGCAATCGGACAAAAAATTGCAGGCAGCTCCATTGCGATCCGAAGGCGGTCCAGGCCCGACAGATTCAACCTGCATGCCCTTGCCTCCATTCATGCAAGACGCACAAATATCCGGCCATGATGCCTTGCCTTGACGGCGCCCTCCATCCAGCACCGGCCGCCGGGACCGTCATAGCGACCCTTTGAGAGCCCGCAAACAAGGCCGAGAGCTACCATCCGTGGCCAAGAACAAGTTACGCCCGGATCGGCCGCCTGGATGTGTGTGCGCGAAGAAAGGGCCGCAGAAATTTGCGGCCCCGCCTCGCCGGTAAATCGTTCTACCGGACCGTCACCCGGTTCAGGCGTATTTGCGCAACTCGAGCCTGGCGATCTGCGCCCGGTGTACTTCGTCCGGGCCGTCAGCAAGCCGCAGCGTCCTGTTGTGCGCATACATGGCGGCGACGGGAAAATCCTGGCACACGCCACCACCGCCATGCGCCTGGATCGCCCAGTCAATCACCTGTTGCGCCATGTTGGGTGCGAGCACCTTGATCATTGCGATCTCCATGCGCGCTTCCTTGTTGCCCACGGTATCCATCATGTACGCGGCTTTCAGAGTCAACAGCCTTGCCTGCTCGATCATGATGCGCGACTCGGCGACCCGCTCGTGCCAGATAGAGTGCTCGGCCACCGGCTTGCCGAATGCAACACGCGACTTCAGACGCTTGCACATGAACTCCAGCGCCCGCTCCGCCTGCCCGATAATGCGCATGCAGTGGTGAATGCGACCGGGGCCCAGCCGCCCTTGCGCGATCTCGAATCCACGGCCCTCGCCCAGCAGGATATTCGACGCCGGCACACGCACGTCCTTGAGTGACACTTCCATGTGGCCGTGTGGTGCATCGTCATATCCGAATACCGTCAATGCCCGCTCAACGGTTACGCCCTTGGCATCAACGGGCACCAGGATCATCGATTGCTGCTTGTGCCGGTCGGCACTGTCGGGATCCGTCTTGCCCATGACAATCATGATCTTGCAACGAGGATCGCCTGCGCCCGAAGACCACCACTTGCGACCATTGACCACGTACTCGTCGCCCTTACGCTCAATCCGGCACTGAATGTTGGTGGCATCCGAAGAAGCGACTTCCGGTTCGGTCATCAAAAAAGCCGAACGAATCTTGCCTTCCAGAATCGGCTCCGCCCATTGCTTCTGCTGTTCCGGCGTGCCGTAGCGCAGTATCGTCTCCATATTGCCGGTGTCGGGCGCCGAGCAATTGAACACCTCCGGCGCCCAGGCGAGTCGGCCCATGATTTCGCACAGCGGCGCATATTCGAGATTGGTCAGCGTGCCGCCGTGCGCTTTTGGCCTCCACAGATTCCACAGACCCTCGGCGCGCGCTTTGGGTTTGAGTTCCTCGATGACCTTGGTCGGGATCCATGCATTACCGTTGCGCCGGTTCTCTTCGACCTCGGACAGAAACCGCGCTTCGTTGGGATAGACGTGCTTGTCCATGAAATCGGACACACGTTTTTGCAGTTCTTTCACCTGTGGGGAAAATTCGAAATTCATTTCTGGTCCTTGTCAGATGGTGTTTGATTGTTCTGCCGGTGATCGGGTCCGTCCTCTGCCACACGCCGCGTCGACTGCCATGCGAGGCGGTTGGCGAAGTGCGCAAGTTCCGCATTCTACCGCCTGGCGCTGCCTTCCTCAGGCGCCAGTACCTCGTAATTTCTGAACGCGTCCTTCAGCAAGTCCGGCAACCGGGTCGATCTTCTGGTCTCCGGGTTGGCGTTCACATAGATGAGCGACCCCGAGACCAACAACTCATCACCCCGGTACAACTCTATGCGGAACTGAAAACTTGATCCGCCGATGCGCGCAACGCGCACACAGACATCGACCAGGTCATCGTATTCGGCCGACGCGTGGTACTCGATCTCCGCCTTCTTTGCATACAAGTCAGCGCCTTCGGACACGATGGCATCCGGGTACGGCATGCCGATAGCCCGGTAGTACTCCGTGACACCGACGTCGAAATAAGTCAGGTAATGGCCATTGAAGACGATGCCCTGCTTGTCCACCTCCGACCACCGCACCCGCAGGTTGTAGACGAAACGAAAATCCGGTCTAGCCATCCACGATCTGCCTCATATGAAACTTCAGCATGTCAGCCGCGATTGCGGCCTTTGCAAATTGCCGACCTGTCCACACCGGGTCCGGACTACGCATCCATTAGTCAAACCGGTACGCGTCCATGGCGAGCGTGCCGTAAGCGACATCGGTGTGAACGCGCGTAGCCCCGCCACCTGCGCCGAGAGCGGCAAACAGCGGCAGAAAATGCTCTTCGCGCGGATGATTACGCGCGGCATGCGGGGCCATCGACCGGTAGTTCAGCAGGTCATCAATCCGCCCTTCCTCGATTGCGCGGTCGACCCAGGCGCGAAACTCCTCTCCCCACGCGGGCAGTACGGTCGACTCCGAATGAAAGTCGACTGCACCAAGATTGTGGGTGAATCCGCCCGATCCGATGATCAGCACGCCTTCTCGTCGCAACACACGCAATGCCTTGCCAACCCGATAGTGATGCTCGGGGCCTGATGCGACCTGCACCGAAAGTTGCGTGACCGGAATATCCGCTTCCGGGTACATCAGCATCAGCGGAATCCAGGCGCCATGATCCAGCCCACGTTCAGCATCCACCGTCACCTGGATGCCCGCATCCGGGAGTAACTGTGCGACACGCGAAGCAAGCGCCGGCGCGCCCGGCGCCGGATAGACCAGCCGATAAAGCGGGTCGGGAAATCCATAGAAATCGTGGATCGTTTCGGGTCGGATCGCGCTGCTGACATGCGGTGCATCCGCCTCCCAGTGGGCCGACACAACCAGCACCGCTTCAGGTCTGCCAAGTGCACGTCCCAACCCTCTGAGGAAACGGTGGGTCGCGTCACCCGCATCCAGTGCAATCGTAGGCGCACCATGCGAAATGAACAGGGATGGGGTGTCCTGCGTCATGGCTCAGACCAATTGCCCCATTCAAGAGTGGTAACGCCGGCCCAGCCATTCCGCGATGAGCACCGGTTTATCCGAGCCCTCGCACTCGACAGTGACTTTCCAGACCATCTGGACACCGCCGGTGATCGACTCGACGTCATGGAGCACGAAATGCGCTCGGAGCCGCGAATTGACCCGGACCGGGTCGGTGAATCGAACCCGGTTCAAACCGTAGTTCACGCCCATCCGGGACCCGGCAATCTCGATCGACTGCCCCAGAAAATGCGACAGCAATGACAGTGTGAGGAAACCATGGGCAATCGGCGCGCCGAAAGGCGACTCTTTCGTTGCGCGGTCCACGTCAACATGGATCCACTGATGGTCATGCGTTGCATCGGCAAACTGATCAATCATCTGCTGGGTGACCGTCAACCAGTCGCTGACGGCGACTTCCTTGCCCTTGTACCCCTCGAGTGCCGCGGCTTCTATCTTCACCTTTGCCATACTTTTTGCCTTTGCAGGTTTCCGAAAAAAACGCGGGATCAACCCTTGAACGCCGCAACGACGGATTCGGTCGATCGTGCAAGCAGGAACGAATCCCCGGTAACCGCCACAAAGCGCGCTCCCTGATCGATCCAGTGCCTGGCGTCAGCCTCAACGAATGC
>LJTS01000246.1 GCA_001304425.1 Betaproteobacteria bacterium SG8_40 | reverse complement strand
CGGCGCGCACGCTGCCCCGCACAAGCGGGCAGGAAAACTAGCGCGCGATCACTATTACCCCGGACACGGTAACGCTCACGCGCGTTGTCCCTGCGCTGAACTCCGGTCTGGCCATGGCGCCTGCGTCGGCGGCCATCGCCGACATCATCGGGCGCATTGGCTGGCTGCTGCCCTCGTTCATGACACTGGCTTCCGCCACCTCGAATTCCATAGCGCCAAAACTCTTCGCGATATTGCGTGCTTTCGCCAGAAATGTCTCGATGGCCTGGTCGGACAACGTGGCTTCTACCTTATCGCGCAATTCGGAGGACACGAAGAATTCGATACCGGATAGCTGCATGTTCCTGGAAGCCGAAGCGATTGCGACCGATGCCTTCTCAAAGTCCTTGCTCTCGAGGACGATCTCGCTTCTCGCGCGCCACCCGGTGATCTTGCCCTTGTCGCTCATCGGAAAGGTGCGGAAACTTCCCGTGCGCACGCGCAAATCCTCGTCGTCCTGAAGTTGCCGCAGGGTTTCATTGGTCGCGTGAGTCGCGCGTGACGATGCGCCTGAAGGCGTGCTGTCCTCCGCGTCTACGAACAAGGTTGCACGTATCGAGTCATTGTCCACTTCCTGTGCAGCACGAGCATCGAACTGTATGCGCGTGACGTCGCGATGGTCTTCGTCATCGTCCGCCAGCACGGTGCCGGCAAGAAACGGGAGGAGGGTGAAAGCGGCGATAAACGGGACCAGGCGCATGGGGGGACCTCTATTGACGAAACCGTGATGACGAAAACCTTGTCAGTGAAAACCTTGATGGTGAAACGACATTCAAAGCCAGGTGAAGTTGCGGCAGTATGTTGTGAAGCTCAGCGGCGGCAACTATGATACATGGCCCCTTTGAGGAGTACAGAGCACATGTCCGGGAAGAAAAAACCACATGGAATCCGCCGGAACCTGACCAATTACGGTGATCCGGGTTTCGCCGCCTATTTGCGCCGCTCGTTTGCCCGCTCGATGGGTTACTCGAAGGACATGCTCGATCGGCCGATCGTCGGCATCGCCAGCTCACCGAGCGGCTTCAACAACTGTCATCGCACGATGCCGGAGCTCGTCGACGCGGTCAAGCGCGGCGTTATGAAAGCCGGGGGTCTGCCGGTCGAGTTTCCGACGATTTCGCTTGGCGAGGTGTTTCTGTCACCGACCAGCATGATGTTCCGCAATCTGATGTCGGTCGATGTCGAGGAGATGCTGCGCGCGCAACCCATAGACGCGTGCGTTGTGATCGGCGGCTGCGACAAGACGGTGCCGGCACAGTTGATGGGGGTCGCGTCAGCGAACATTCCGTCGGTGCAGTTGGTGACCGGTCCGATGCTGGCGATGCCTCACCACGGCGAACGTCTCGGTGCTTGTACCGACTGCCGCCGCTTCTGGGCGCGCTACCGGGCCGGGGAGATCAGCGATGCAGGCATCGACGACATCGAGGGCAATCTCGCGACGACGGCTGGTACCTGCGCTGTGATGGGGACCGCCAGCACCATGGCTTGCATCACCGAGGCGCTTGGCATGGCATTGCCCGGTAGTGCGGCGATTCCTGCGGTTCATGCTGATCGCCTGCGCATGGCCGAGGCCAGCGGCGAGCGGGCCATGGCGATGGCACTGTCCGGCGGCCCACTACCTGCGGAGATCATTATGCGATCGTGCACCTGACGGCGATTGCCGGACGCCGCGGCATCAAAGTGCCCCTGGACATGGTCAATAGCCTGTCCGACGAAACACCGGTGCTGGTCGATCTGAAACCGACGGGCGCGCATTACATGCAGGATCTGTTTGCTGCGGGCGGCCTGCATGCAGTGTTGTACGAACTCAGGGATCTGTTGGAACTGGACTGCGTGACAGTAAACGGACAGACGCTGCGCGAGCGTCTGGCGAAGCCTCCGGCATATGTTGACCGTAACGTTGTACGCCCACGCTCGGAACCGATACAGCCCCATGGCGGTCTGGTCGCCTTGTTTGGCAGTCTTGCACCTGATGGCGCGATTCTCAAGCGTGCGGCGGCGGATCCTTCGCTGTTCGAGCGCGAGGGGCGCGCAGTGGTGTTCGAATCGCTGGAAGATTTGTCGGCCCGTATCGACTCCGATGAACTCGACGTCACCCCCCAGGACTTTCTGGTGCTCAAGAATGCCGGGCCGAAAAGCCCCTCGGGGATGCCGGAAGCCGGTTATTTGCCGATTCCGCGGAAGCTGGCACGCGCCGGCTTGAAAGATATGGTTCGAATTTCTGACGCCAGGATGAGCGGAACCGCGTTTGGAACCGTCGTTCTGCATGTCAGTCCGGACGCTGCATCCGGGGGGAACCTCGCGCTGGTCAGGAGCGGCGACAGAATATTGTTGTCGGTGCGCGAAAAGCGTCTCGACTTGTTGCTATCTGACGACGAACTGAACAGGCGGCGAGCGCAGTGGCAGCCCCCCGAGACGCCCCTCAGAGGTTACGCACGCCTGTATCGCGAACAGGTGCTGCAGGCAACCGAGGGTTGCGATTTCGGCTTCCTGCGGGGCTAGTAAGCAGCGTTTTCAAGCATTTCACACGGAGGCTTCGTCAACGGAGGCTTCGTCATCAGTTTGGGAATTCTTTCGCACAACATTCGTTGGGCACGGATTCTGCGGATATGTCAGGCGCAAGGACGTGAATACGGGAGCCTGATTTTGTGTGCGGCTGATGAAAATTTCCGGGTAGTAGTGGTTGGTGACGACGACAGCGTCGGCCTGGCAATTGAGCAGCTCGCCGGCTCCGGGATAAGCGTTGACTGGCTTGGTTGCGGCCAGGCGCTGCTGGACGGGGGTGAATGCGCCGGTCCGGACCTGGTGATTATTGATGCGGTCAGGGACGAAGCGGACGGGCCAGTCCGTGGTCTGGCACTGGGTCGGAAACTGAAAGCCTGTCCGCAAACCGTATCTATTCCCGTCATCGCTGTCGGAAACTCAACGGAGCATCGGCTCCAAAGCTTCGAGATCGGCGTTGACGATTATCTGTCTTCAGACACGCCGGCTAGCGAATTCCTGCTGCGTCTGAGGGGTATCCTGCGTGTGAACGCAGCGCGGCGTGCCGCGAGTGCCTTGCAGTTGAGGGCCGAGGAAAGGCGATGCAAGGAACTGGGCGATGCATTTCGCCGCTATGTTGCACCTACCCTTGTCGATGAAATTCTTGCCAACTCCCGCGTCCGCGATCCGAACCCGTCGAACAAGGGTGCGCGGGTAACCGCTACGGTTCTGTTTGCGGACATGCGCGGCTTCACCCGGATGTCCGAGCAACTGTCGCCCGATCATGTCGTACCGTTGCTCAACGAATATTTCAGGTTGCTTACGGAGGTCGTTTCCCAATACCAGGGCACCGTCTTTAACATGGCTGGCGATTGCCTGATGGTGGGATTCGGCGTTCCTTTCGAGCAACATGATGAAACCGTTCGTGCATTCCATGCGGCAAGACAGATGCTGACCCGTTTCAACGGTCTGGTGGAGCAGTGGAAAGAAAAGTTCGGGATCGAGGTGGGGCTTGGCATCGGCATCAACAGGGGCGAGGTAATTGCCGGCAACGTCGGTTCGCCCGACTACATGAGCTACACGATTATCGGCGATGTGGTGAACGTTGCCGCGCGCCTCAGCCAGCGGGCACGGGCGGGGGAGATGCTGTTTTCCCAAGAAGTGAAGAGAAAGCTCGATGCAAGGGGCGAGAACTGCGGCGCTGTTCTGATGGAGCCGATTTCACTGCGCGGGCGCGCCGGGTCAATCCAGATATTCGGGGTGCCGGTGCGTGAGCGTCTCGAGTTGTCCGCGGCATAGGCGGCCGCTCACGAACAAGATCCTGCCGCTTACCAAACGTCTTCAATACCGTCTGTAACGGCGTTCAACACCGGCGCTATGCCGATTCGGAGTTCTCCGGCTCGCGGTAGAAACGTATCGTGCGCCGGCCTTGTTGTTTCGCCTGGTACATTGCCTGATCGGCAAGACGAATCAGCGCACTTGGTTCGGTGCCGTGGTCCGGGAACACGCTGATTCCGATGCTCGGTGTGACTTCGAGTCTCTGGCCTGTAATGACATAGGGTTCCGACAGGGACTGCAACAACTTGCGCGCGATATGGCGAGCATCATCGACCTGGCGCAACTCGGGCACGATGATGAGGAATTCATCCCCTCCCAGGCGAGAGACGGTGTCGACCTCGCGCACATCTTCGCGCAGCCGGTCTGCGACCTGCTGCAGCAACAGATCGCCGACATGGTGGCCCAGCGTGTCGTTAATGCTCTTGAAGTGATCGAGATCGAGAAAAATCACTCCGGTGTGGGTCTGGTTGCGCGCGGACATTGCTATCGCGTGTTCCAGCCGGTCCATCAGCAAGACACGGTTTGGCAAACTGGTCAGTGCGTCGAAGTGCGCCATCTTGCGAATCTGCTCTTCCGCGCTCTTGCGCATGGTGATATCGATTGCTGCCGATACCGCGCCCGTTACCTCGCCCTTGGAGTCCCGGAGCGGCGTCGCATTTCCGACGATATGGCGGATGGTGCCGTCGTCGAACACGATGTCCTGCTCGAAATCGCGGACCTCGATACCGCGCGAGGCTGCCATTTGCACCGGCAGTTCATGCGGTGCGAGTGAACGCCCGTTACGATAAATTGCATACGGCATTTTCTGCGCAGGCGAGGAAAGCGACAGGTTGCTGCCCTGCGGTAGTTTGAGCAGGTTATAGGCGGCGCGATTTCCGGTAATCACCTTGCACTCGCTGTCGTGCGCAATCCATACCGGCGTAGGCACCGAGTCGAGCACCGTCTTGAGTTCGGCGACCCGCGCGCGCTGGGTGCGTTCGCTCTCCAGCAATGCGCGGTCCATGTTCTTGCGTTCGGTAATGTCGTGTGCGACGACGACGACACGAGCCACCTTCTCGTCCTCGACAATTGGTGAAATGCTCATTGATACATCCACCAATCGGCCTTCACGGTCCTGTCGCACGGTCTCGTAATTGGTGATGGTTTCACCGGCCGTTACACGCCGCCAGAGTTTCGCTTCCTCGCTCTTGAGGAAATCCGGGAACATGCAGATGTGACTTTCACCGATGACTTCGTCGGCGCTGAATCCGAAGATGTGCTCGGCACCCCTGTTCCATGTCAGAACAATGCCGTCAGTCGTTTCGCTGAAAATGGCGGCATCGGCTGAATCCACAACAGCCGCGAGCAGTTTCGGGTGCGAGGCGAGGCCGCGCTCGACGGCCGGGCGTTTCGCGCGCTCGCGCGCATACGCCGCTTCAAGCGCGGACGGGTTAGTGTCAACTGCTTCCAGTTGCAGCCTGGCGCGCTTGTCATTGAGCGCTTCTTGTACGGCTTTTACAACAGCGAGCAGTTCCGGGCTTAGGTCCGGGTTATTGTTCGAAAATTCCAATCGGTTCACCGCGGCCTCCCTAACCAGCGGTTGATTCAAGCAATCCTCAGGTGAGCAACTGGGCTCCCCACTAACGCCGACATGGACCGGATGATTTTATTGTTTACGGCGAGAAAAAGAAATTGAAACGACGGTTTTCCTGCAATAAAAATTCAACCCAACCGGCGAGGGAGTTTGTCGATTACGGGCGATTTGTTCTGTGGCCTATTAACAAAGCGGCGTAAGTGGTTGTAGTAAATGAATGGTCGGGTTCGCAGGATTATTTTTCTTTCAGTTGTGGGATAGGCGCCGGGAGCAAAGCAATTCCGGATGGCATGTTCGCAGGCAGCTTCTGACCGGTTTGAGCGGGACCACTGGGCGTGGTCGGTACGGCGGCGATCATATCTTTGGGACTGTAGTATGCCGTTGCCCTAGGATGGCCGGGGTTCGCAACCCGCGGTCGACGCACACTGCGAAATGACGGAGCGGCGGCATTTACGCCCCACGCGTTGCGTGCCGTAACTGGCGGTCGCGCAGTTGACGGGGGCGGTCAGGGTTGCATTGTGTCGAAAAAAAAAGGCGCACCGCTTTGCGGGGCGCCTTGACGCAGGAGATTGCAAACCGGAAAGTCAGCCGGTCTGTAGCGGTACGTAAGTGCGCTGATTGTTGCGCTGGACCAGCAACGCGACGGTACTGCCGGATTTCTCCGCCAGTTCGACCAGTTGATCCGCTGAGCTGACCGGAGTCGACCCGACCGCAAGGATGACATCCCCACGGCGCAGCCCGGCGGCAGCGGCTGCACCCTCGGCGCGTTCGACGAACAAGCCTTGCTCGCCATTGAGGCGCGCCTCTTCGTCGGGAGTGAGTTTGCGAACCGCCAGACCCAGTTTGTCGGCCTTCACTTGTTCCGGGCCTTTGGCCGAAGCCTGCTTGTCCTGTTCGAATCGCCCGACCACGACATCCTTGGTCTGTTGCTTGCCGCCGCGCCATACGTCGATCTGTACCTTGCTGCCCGGCTGTTTCGCGGCGATGACCGCGGGAAGCTCCGACATCTGCTTGATCTTTTCGCCATCGACTCCAAGGATCACGTCGCCGTTGCGGATACCCGCTGC
>LJTS01000245.1 GCA_001304425.1 Betaproteobacteria bacterium SG8_40 | reverse complement strand
CCTTGCATGATCTGGCGCATCACATCGAGCATTTCCTCGTGGAAAATTTCGCGATGCTCGATGACCCGGGCGAGCGCCTCCTGTGGTGTCATGCCCGCTCTCCGTCAAGAAAGTTCTTCAGTAACGCATGCCCATGCTCGCTGAGAATCGACTCCGGATGAAACTGCACGCCTTCGACCGGCATCGACTTGTGGCGCACGCCCATGATTTCGCCGTCATCGGTCCACGCCGTCACTTCCAGGCAATCCGGCAGGCTCTCGCGCTCGATCACCAGGGAATGGTAACGGGTTGCCGTAAACGGATCGGGCAATCCATGAAATACGCCCTTCGCGGCGTGATGGATCGGCGAGGTCTTGCCGTGCATCAGCGTTTTCGCATGCACGATCCTGCCGCCGAACGCCTGGCCTATGCACTGGTGCCCGAGGCAAACGCCGAGCACGGGTATCCGGCCGGCGAACGCCGAGATGAGCGCAACCGACACCCCGGCTTCATTGGGAGTGCACGGCCCCGGCGAGACAACGATGCGCTGCGGCCGCAACGCTTCCGCCTTCTCGACCGTGATTTCATCGTTGCGATATACGCGCACGTCCTCACCCAACTCACCCAGGTATTGCACGAGGTTGTAGGTGAATGAATCGTAGTTGTCGATCATCAGCAGCATGATGACGACCCTTCACCACCAAGACGCGAAGACACCAAGGAACACAAAGGATTCAAATAACTGTGACGGGTATCATTTTCCCTGGCTGCGCGTCCTGCCCGGACGAAAGACGACGCAATAAATCTTTGTGACACTTCGTGCCCTTTGTGCCTTCGTGGTGCGGGGTTTGTTCCCATCAATGCAAGGGTCATCACGATAGCCTGCTGTTCAGGCCAGCCTGCGCCATCTCGGCTGCACGCAATATCGCTCGCGCCTTGTTTTGCGTCTCGACCCATTCGCTTTCCGGCACCGAGTCGGCAACGATTCCGGCGCCGGCCTGTACATAGAGCGTGCCGTCCTTGATGACGGCCGTGCGAAGCGCGATGGCGACGTCCATGTCGCCACTGAAACCGAGGTAGCCGACCGCGCCGGCATAAATGCCACGCTTGCTCGGCTCGAGTTCGTCGATGATTTCCATCGCCCGGACTTTCGGCGCACCGGACACAGTCCCCGCCGGAAAGCTCGCCTTGAGCACCGCCATGGCATCGAGTCCCGGCTTGAGCTTGCCCTCGACGTTCGACACGATATGCATCACGTGCGAGTAGCGCTCGACCACCATGGTTTCCGACACCTTGACCGAACCGGTCCGGGCGACGCGCCCGACATCGTTGCGCCCCAGGTCCATCAGCATGACGTGCTCGGCGCGCTCCTTGGGATCGGCGAGCAGGTCCTTCTCCAGCGCAAGGTCAGCTTCGCGGGTGTCGCCGCGCGGCCGGGTGCCGGCGATCGGGCGCAGCGTAACGACGTCATTCTCGAGGCGCACGAGGATTTCCGGCGACGAGCCGACAATATGGAAATCGCCCATGTCGAAATAGAACATGTACGGCGACGGGTTGAGCGCCCGCAACGCCCGATAAAGCGACAAGGGCGTCGCCGCGAACGGCGCGCTCATGCGCTGCGACAAGACCACCTGCATGATGTCGCCGTCGTAAATGTATTGCTTCGCCCGCTCCACGGCTTTCATGAAATCGGGTTGCGCGAATTCCGAACGGGCCGGTACCGCCTTGGCCGGGCTCTCCGGGGGCACTTCGACACTCTGCCGCAGCATGCCCAGCAATTGCTCAAGGCGCGTCTGTGCCTGCTGCCAGGCACCGGCTTCTCCCGGATCGGCATACACGACCAGGTACAACTTCCCGGACAAATTGTCGAACGCGACGATCTGCTCGGAGAGCAGCAGCAATATGTCGGGTGTTCGCAGGGAGTCCGGCTTGTCGCTGTCGGCGAGGCGCTTCTCGATGTACCTGATTGTCTCGTAGCCAAAACAGCCAACCAGGCCGCCCAGAAAGCGGGGCAGGTCCGGCCGCGGCGCGGCGCGCACCCGCGCCTGCTGTTCGGCAATCCAGGCGAGCGGGTCGTCCTGTTTCGACTCGGCGACCACTTCAATTCCGCGCATTTCCCGGCACAGGTGCCCGCGCACTTCGAAGCGGGTTTCGGCCGGCAGGCCGATGAAGGAATAGCGCCCGAAGCGCTCTCCGCCCTGCACCGATTCGAGCAGGTACGAGTAAGGCTTGTTGGCGAGCTTGAGATAGACCGACAGCGGCGTGTCGAGGTCGGCAAAGGTTTCCAGAACCACGGGAACGCGGTTGAAACCCTCAGCGGCGAGTTGCCTGAACTCCTGTTCTGTCACGACTTACTCCGAAAACGATGAAAAAGGGACCAACGATGCGTCAGTCAAGACGCCAGCATGCCGACCCGCAACGCCAACGGCGGCAAATCTGCACTGCTTGTCCCGAATTTTCAGGTCTCGCGCAAGTCATGATCGGGGTAACCGGATCAGTTCGAACAGGTTGGAAACGGCCGGTACTATAGCATCGCAATCGAGTTCATGCAGTTCCATCCCGGACCGGTAGCCAAACGGCACGCAGACCACCGGGCAGCCCGCCGCGCGCGCGCACAGCGTGTCGGTTTGCGAGTCTCCGACCATGAGCAACCGAGCCGGAGCGATGCCAAATCGCTCGGCACACCAGGTCAGCGGTAGCGGGTCCGGCTTTTTCCGCGCCAGCGTGTCGCCGCAGATCACCTCGTCGAACAGGTCGAGAACACCAAGCCCGGCCAGCAACGGACGCGTGAATGCGTCGGTCTTGTTGGTCACGCAAGCGAGCTTGACCCCTGAACCGCGCAACTTCAGCAGCGTTTGCTCGGTACCGGGGAACAGGGATGATTCGCGCGTCAGGTTCTCCCGGTAGTGTTCGCGAAAAATCCCGCCCGCCCGGTTTCGCAGCTCGGGGGCGAGTTCCGCACCGGCTTCATCGCCGAGCAGCCGCTCTACCAGCTTGTCGATGCCCTGGCCGATGTACGCACGAACGGTTTCACGTTCGGTCTGACGGCGGCCAAGATCGCGCAGCATGAGGTTGGCGCTGGCGAACAGGTCCGGAAGCGTATCGGCGAGCGTTCCGTCCAGATCGAAGGCAACGGCACACACGTCGATAGGGAAGCCGAGGTTGGAGGTGATGCTGGCGGACTCAGGCACGTCCGGACACCCGCTGTGAGCGTTTCATATCTTCGACAACTCGGCGCGCATCGCGTCAATGGTGGCCTTGTAATCGCCGCTGCCGAAAATGGCCGATCCCGCCACCAGGGTATCCGCGCCGGCTTTGGCAATATCGGCGATGTTGTCGACCTTGACGCCACCGTCGACCTCGAGCCAGACGTCGCGCCCGCTGGCGTCAATGCGCTTGCGCGCCTCGCGCAGCTTGTCGAGCGCGCCCGGAATGAATTGCTGCCCGCCGAATCCCGGGTTGACCGACATGATCAGCACCAGATCGATCTTGTCCAGAGTCCAGTCGAGATACGACAGCGGCGTTGCCGGATTGAACACCAGCCCCGGACGGCAGCCGTTGTCGCGAATCAGCCCGATCGTGCGATCGATATGGGGCGAAGCCTCCGGGTGGAAACTGATGATGTTGGCACCGGCTTTGGCGAAGTCCGGCACGATCCGATCGACCGGTTCGATCATCAGGTGGACGTCGATCGGCGCTTCGGTCAATGGCCGTATCGCTTCGCAGACCAGCGGGCCCACCGTCAGATTCGGCACGAAGTGATTGTCCATGACATCGAAGTGGACGATGTCTGCTCCCGCAGCGACCACCGATTGGACCTCCTCACCCAGTCTTGCGAAGTCGGCTGACAGAATGCTCGGCGCAATCCGGAATGATCTGCGAGATTTGCTCATGATGTGAAGCCCGAGTCGATGATGTGCCCGAATTGTAGCCAAAACGTCACCGGCGAATGTGCTTTTGCATGTCACCGCGCGCTTCGGGCAGCCGGACACGCGCCACGAACCGGCAAGCGGAACGTCTCACGATGCGGGAAATTCAGGCCCCTTCTTCCGGTCTGACTTGCGAGAGACATGCCGTGCCGCACTCTGTGCAAATTCCCCGGTGCCGGTCATTTTCATTGCCTCGCACTTGCAGTCCGCGCGCGATTCGTTTCAAATTGCGCCCATGACGATGCCAGCCTACAAAATAGATGTTGCCGCCACATCCGTTTTCCTGCCGGAACAATCCGACGAGGAAGGGTCGCGCTATCTGTTTTCCTACACTATAAAGGTCACCAACAACGGTACGGTCGGCGCGCAATTGCTCAGCCGCCACTGGATCATTACGGATTCAAACGGACGCGTACAGGAGGTTCGAGGCGAGGGAGTTGTCGGCGAACAGCCGCATCTGGAGCCCGGAGCGGTGTTCGAATACAGCAGCAGCGCATCGCTGGAGACGCCGGTTGGAACAATGCGCGGCAGTTACCAGATGATTGCGGCGGACGGCACGCGATTTGAGGCGGCCATCCCGGAATTCACTCTAAGCATCCCCAGGGTATTGCATTGAACCCGATGCCGAACTGAATCCGGATGCCTTATCGAACAAGACAGCTTCACTCGGTCCGCGGGTAAATTATTTGTCTGACGCGTCACGCTTGTCTTTTTTCGGTAAAGTCCACCACACCAGGAACACGAATAACGCGAGACCACGACCGCACTCACGTCTTGTGCCGTAACGCCCCGCCAGTCGCCGGCCGAAACACCGGCCCGGCAACCGGAAAAAATCCCGGTTGCGGAACCACCGGCGCCGGTGACGGCCGCGCCCGAATCAACGCCCACGGCGCCGGCTTCGCCCGTAACACCGCCAAGTCGCCCGGAATCAGGCCGGCCCGCGCCTGCACCGGCTGGCGAAGATGCCTCTGTTGCGTTGAAACCCGCCACACCATCGTCACCGTGGGTAAAGCCACCGCCGCAGGAAACCGGCTATCTGCAACCGGTCGCCTGGGGCGAACTGCCCGGCTGGCGCACGGACGACCTCGCGGAAGCGTGGCCGGCATTCATCCGCTCGTGCATGGCGTTGAAATCACAGCCCCGGTGGCAGGCACCCTGCTGGGCCGCCGCGCAGATGCAACGACACGACGGCGCCAGCCTGAGAACCTTTTTCGAATCCTGGTTCAGGCCTTACCGGGTATTCAACTCCGACGGTTCG
>LJTS01000012.1 GCA_001304425.1 Betaproteobacteria bacterium SG8_40 | reverse complement strand
CCGAACGAACCCCCGGTGCGCCACCAAGTGCCGCCACACAGATGCCCGAATCGTCAGCAAGCGCCGGCAGTCCGGTAGCGAGCGCCGCGTGTCGGGCCTTGGCGAGGGCATTCTCGACGAATGTGGGGTGCGGCTCCTCGGCAGGCGTCACTCCGAGAGCGTGCTGGGGAACGATTTCGAGGCCGAGGGGGCTCAGAAGGCGGGCGATTTCGCGGATCTTCCCCGGGTTGCCGGAAGCGAGAACCATTCTGCCCGCCGCGTTGATGCTGTTCACAATTGCAACGCGGATTTCTGGATCTGCACCAGTTGCCCGATCCCCTCGGAGGCAAGGCCGATCATGGCATCCAGTTCGGCGCGGTTGAATACGTCGCCTTCAGCGGTACCCTGGACCTCTACGAATCCACCCCCGCCCGTCATCACCACGTTCATGTCCGTGTCGCAGCCAGAGTCCTCCTTATAGTCGAGATCGAGCATGGCCTCGCCCTGATAGATGCCAACGGAGACCGCAGCCACCAGGTCACGTAGCGGCCACTCCTTGATGACCTCGGTGCGCATCAGAAACGTCGCGGCGTCGTGCAGGGCAACGCAAGCGCCGGTAATGCTCGCTGTGCGCGTGCCTCCGTCCGCCTGAATCACGTCGCAATCGATGTGCACGGTGCGCTCACCCAGCATTGGCAGCGACGTCACCGCCCGCAGACTACGCCCAATGAGGCGCTGTATCTCCTGGGTGCGGCCCGACTGCTTGCCACGGGCCGCTTCACGATCCATGCGGCTGCCCGTCGAACGCGGCAGCATCCCGTACTCGGCTGTCAGCCAGCCCTGCCCTTTACCCTTGAGGAACGCGGGAACGCGTTCCTCCACGCTCGCAGTACAGATTACCCGGGTATCGCCGCATTCAATCAACACGGAACCCTCTGCGTGACGCGTGAAACCGCGATGAATCCGGATCTCGCGCAATTCGCGCGCACCACGCCCACTTTGGCGCATTTACCCTCCTTTGCCGGGACAGTCGCCCCCCGTTATGCCGCTCAAATATGCCCGGCCGGCATTCAAACCGGACACACGGCCCGCCAGGGATTCTGTGTTATCGTTTTCCGGTCTTCCACCGCCCGATTGTGGTGGGATATCTCCCGCCTTGTAAAGCTCGACCGCAATGATCTTCAGTATGACGGGTTACGCCGCTGTCACTGACGAGTCCCCTCTGGGCGGACTCAGCCTTGACCTGCGGTCGGTAAACCACCGGTATCTCGATATTCAGTTCCGCATGCCCGATGAGCTGCGCGTACTGGAATCGGTGTTGCGCGAACGGATTGCAGCGCGCGTGTCGCGTGGCAAGGTTGAATGCCGGATAAGTTTCAACGCGCCGACCACTTCCGGCGCGATGCAGCTTGACGAGGCCTTGCTCGCGCAGCTGATGCAGCTCGATGAAAAGGTGCGGGCCGTGCTGCCCGGCGCTGAATCCCTGCGAGTAAACGACGTGCTACGCTGGCCAGGCATGCTTGGCAACGACAGCCTTCCGGTCGAACAACTCAGGGAGAAATGCCTGCATCTGGTCGACCAGGCCTGCACTGAACTCAGTGCCGCACGGGCGCGCGAGGGTGAAAAACTCAAGGCCATCCTGCTGGAACGCGCCGCGAGCATCGACACGATCGTCAACGACGTTGCCCCGCGCATTCCACAGCTCGTCGAAGCCTATCAGGACAAGCTCGCAACGCGGTTACGCGATGCCATGCTCGAACCCGATAACGAACGCCTCAAACAGGAAGTCGTGATGTTCGCGTCGAAAGTCGATGTCGACGAGGAATTGCAGCGGCTGACAACGCACGTCTCGGAAATCCGCCGCATACTTGGGCGGGGCGGAACGGTCGGCAAACGCCTGGATTTCCTGATGCAGGAGCTCAACCGGGAAGCCAATACGCTGGGCTCGAAGTCGGCGGACGTCACGGTTACCCAGGGCGCAATGAGCCTGAAAGTGCTCATTGAACAGATGCGCGAACAAATCCAGAACATCGAATGAAAGGCAGCGTCATCATCGTCTCGGCGCCGTCCGGCGCTGGCAAGACCTCGTTGGTCAAGGAACTGGTCGAACGGGATCCGGCGACCCGCAAATCGGTCTCGCACACGACGCGTCCGCGTCGGCCGGGAGAGCAGGATGGTATCGACTACCATTTCGTCAGCGCCGGGACCTTCCAGGGCATGCTGGAAGCGGGTGAGTTTCTCGAAAGCGCCGAAGTACACGGCAATATGTACGGTACGGGGCAAAAGTGGCTCGAAGAGCAGCGGCGCCAGGGTAGCGACATCGTGCTGGAGATCGACTGGCAGGGCGCCAAGCAGGTGCGCGGGCTGATGCCCGAGGCGGTCGGCATTTTCGTGCTGCCGCCATCGGTGGATACGCTGCGCGGCAGACTGACGAAACGCGCCCAGGACAGCGATCAAGTCATCGCCCGCCGGCTGGCCGCCGCACGCAATGAGGTATCCCATGTGCACGAGTTTGACTATGTTATTATCAACGACGATTTCGACACGGCAGTGCAGGACCTGATCTGTATTGTACGTAGCATCCGACTGCGCCTGACGGCACAGCTCGATCGAAACCAAGCTCTTATCAACAGCATAAAGTGATCGGCGAATGGCACGAATCACAGTCGATGATTGTCTGGGCAGCATCTCCAACCGCTTCGAGCTGACGCTCGCCGCGACCTATCGGGCCCGGCAAATTGCGATGGGAGCGTCACCGCAGGTGGACGGAAACAAGGACAAGCCGACGGTAATCGCCCTGCGGGAAATCGCAGCCGGCAAGGTCGGGCTAGAGGTTCTTAACTCCAAGGCGTAGACTCGAAACAGATGCCTGTTCCCGCATGGAGGAGCCGGCAACTACGCCATTGGACACCATGACCCCCCCGCAAACAGGACAGCGCGCAGCCCTACCGGAAATCAAGCCGGCGGCGGGCGTATTGTTCGAGGATGCTGCCGACTACCTCAAGCCGGAAGAAGTATCGCAGCTCCGTAGCGCCTACCATTTCAGCGACAGCGCGCACCACGGTCAGTTTCGCATGACCGGCGACCCTTATATTTCCCACCCTGTTGCGGTATCGCAGATTCTGGTGCAGTGGCGGCTCGACAGCCAGGCGTTGACGGCTGCTCTGCTGCACGACGTGATGGAAGATACCTCCGTCACAAAAGAGGACATCGAGAAACGGTTCGGCAAGGTCGTCGCCGAACTCGTCGATGGCGTGTCCAAACTCGACAAGTTCCAGTTTGAGTCTCAGGAACACGAGCAGGCCGAAAACTTCCGCAAGATGCTTCTGGCGATGGTGCGCGACGTGCGCGTCATCCTCATCAAGCTGGCCGACCGGCTGCACAACATGCGCACCCTGACGGTGATGCAACCCCACAAGAGGGCTCGCATCGCGCGGGAAACGCTGGAAATCTACGCCCCGATTGCCAACCGTCTCGGGCTGAACAGCCTGTATCAGGAACTGCAGGAACTGTCGCTCCAGCACCTGTACCCGAACCGCTACCAGGTGCTGATGAAGGCGCTTACGCGCGCGCGCGGCAATCGCCGCGAAGTGGTGGGCAAGATCCTCGATGCAATCCGCAAGGCGCTAAGCGATCACGGAATCGATGCGGTAGTTACCGGTCGCGAAAAGACCCTGTACAGCATCTACAAGAAGATGACGGAAAAGACGTTGTCGTTTGCCGAGGTCTACGACATCTACGGTTTCCGTGTCATCGTCAACGATGTATCGGCCTGCTATCTGGCGTTGGGCGCGCTGCATCAGCTCTACAAGCCCATCCCGGGCAAGTTCAAGGATTACATCGCGATTCCCAAGGACAATGGCTATCAGTCCTTGCATACGACCTTGTTCGGCCCGTTCAGCACACCAATTGAAGTGCAGATTCGTACCGAAGAAATGCACAATATCGCCGAAGCGGGAGTCGCATCGCACTGGCTCTACAAGGAAAGCGGGACGTCGCTTTCTGATCTGCAGACCAAGACGCATCAGTGGATGCAAAGCCTGCTCGAGATGCACTCGGAATCGGGCAATGCGGCAGAGTTCCTCGAGCACCTCAAAGTGGATCTGTTTCCCGACGAGGTGTATGTGTTTACGCCCAAGGGCAAGATCATGTCGATGCCGCATGGAGCGACGTGCGTCGATTTTGCCTACGCCGTACACACAGACATTGGCAATCAGTGCGTCGCCGCAAAAGTCAACCACGAACTGGTGCCGTTGCGCACCGAGTTGACCAGCGGTGATCGTGTCGAAATCATCACCGCCGCGCATGCGAAGCCCAATCCCGCATGGCTTAATTTTGTTGTTACCAGCAAAGCGCGCTCGCGTATCCGCCATTTGATGAAGACGATGCAATACGAAGAATCGTCGAAGCTGGGCGAACGCCTGCTGGCGCAGGCACTGGTCGCGCTCAAGTCAACACCGGACAGCATCACTGACGAGCAGTGGGCGCAATTGCTCAAGAATACCGGCGTCAAGTCGCGCGACGAAATCCTTGCCGATCTGGGGCTCGGAAAACAGCTCGCGGTGGTCGTCGCACGCCAATTGCTATCGATCGGCGAACACGACGGCGCAACACGGCAACCCGGCAGTCTGGTTATCCACGGCTCGGAGGGGATGGCGCTGCAGTTCGCAAAATGCTGCCACCCGATCCCCGGCGATCCGATCATCGGCTACCTGCGCAAGGGCCAGGGGCTCATCATCCACACTCACGACTGCCCGGTGGCGCGCCGCTCGCGTGCCGACACGGACAAATGGATGGATGTCGAGTGGGCACCGGACTCAAGGAAGCTGTTTACGGTCAGCCTGCGTGTGCTGGCCTCGGAAGGTCGTGGCGTGCTGGCAAAGATTGCCGCCGAAATCGCCAAGACAGAGTCGAACATCGAGAGCGTCAGCCTCGAACCAGGCGATTCGACCGCTTATGCCGAGATCAACTTCACGGTACTGGTCGCCAATCGCCTCCACCTCGCCAGGGTCATGCGCGGGCTGCGCAGCGTCCCGGAAGTCGTCCGCGTCACCCGGTTGAAATCCTGACCCCCGGCGCCTGCCGTACAGTTTTTGACCTGAATCAAGCTGCTCGTCCCCGAGCTTCTATAATGACTGGAGATCAATTTTCGGGCATCGAACATGAAGCACATTGTCCTGTGTATCGCGCTCATGGCGCTTGGCGTGAACGCTCTCGCCGACGAGGACGACTTCCCGCTCGAATACGAACGGCAGGAATCGCTCGAAATTCCGGGACTGACAGCCGGCTGCCACGTCTGCGAATGGCGCCCCAAACTCAACCAGAAACCCGCTCCTGAGCAGTGCGGCGTCGATGCCGCCGGCAAGCCGCTGACAGGCCTGTTCGAGTGTGGTTATTCGGAAGATTGCGAGCGCGTGTGTAACTTCCTCGGCTGCGGCGAGGGCTGACAGCGCCGCGCGTTTTTCACGCCCGGGGGGCAGGTGGGAGTCGCCACATCTGCCGCCGCGCTGCGATTTCCGCCTAATTTTCCCGCCCGCGCCGGCGATGCCCGTCTCCGGGCGGCGACGTAATGCCCTGTCTTCCCGCCTGGGGAAATCGCCCGGACTCCGTTAATTAACTGAAAATAAAGAGATTCACGTCGATGGCACGACGGTTGCGATAGCGTGACCGAGCGCAGGTGTGTGCAAAGTTCGGTGCGCGCGACAAATCGCTGGAGGGATGACAATGATTGATCCGATTACGAGTTTGCAGCAACGGCCAATGCGCACATTGAGCAGTATCGTTCACGAGTCACTCCAAACCCTTTTTCAAGGCCTTCTGCTTTGCATGCTGTTGCTGGGCATCGGTGGCACGGTGTTCAAGGCGATCGGTGCGGACGGATGGCTTCCGGGACTGCTGCAAGCCGCCTGGGAAAGCGGGCCGGCACACCTGGTATTTGCCGCCTCGGCACTGATTGTCGGCGGCATGTGGATCAGGCGTTTTCTTTACCGCCGGCCGCACATCAACACCCGCAGCGGCGACGCGCTGGTATTCGGTTGCTTCGCGCTGGGCGTTTTCTTTGCCCTGCGACTGGCCATCACCGGAAGCCTGTAGCCGGTATCCGGAAGCAGATGTCGCCAAACAACGACAGAAACATTTCTTTGTAAATCATGACTTTGCAGACAAGACCGGATTGCACGTCTCCCGCAAGCGACGCGGCAGGTCCGACCCGGTCACAACCAGACAACTCGGCTTCCTCCCACCCTGCGCCAGCAACTGGCGCCTGAAAAGAAAGGCCGCGGAACTCGCGGCCTTTCTTTCTTTTTCCCGGAATTTCAGCCAGGCGGTCCGTCAGGGGCGCTTCATCTCACAAGTCGTGGGCAGATAGGTGTCGGCGGCCTCAACCCGCACATCCGTTTTCGGGCCCATCCCGGTGCGTTCCACATCGTACTTCACGCCCTCTTCCCCCATTTTCTTTAACGTCGATACGTACAGAGGTTGCATCAACTGGTGGTTGTCCTCACGCACCCAGACCTCACCGGTAATGCCTTCGTAGCGTGCGCCTTCCATGGTGCGCGCAATGGCCAGCGGGTCCGTCGAGCCTGTCTTCTCGATGGCCTGCACCAGCAACTCCATGGCGTGCTGGATGGTCAGGAAAAAGAAATCGTCGTTTGCCTCGGGAAAACGCTCCCGATAGCGCTCTACGAGTGCGTTAGATGCCTCGCCTCCGGCATTGACATGCCACATCGTGACCTGCTTGACGTGATCGATACCTGCCTCGCCGATGGCAGCCGGCCCGCCCACAATGCCCGCGTAGTAGCTGTAGTAATCGACCTGCAGACCGGCATCGCGTCCGGCGCGAACCAGCAATGCCAGGTCGGCGCCCCAGTTGCCGGTAATGACCGAGTCAGCACCGGAAGCCTTGATTTTCGATATATAGGGCGCAAAATCCTTGATCTTGCCGAGGGGATGCAAGTCATCACCAACGATTTCGATGTCGGGGCGCTTGACTGCGAGCATGCTGCGTGCTGCCTTGGCGACCGCATGGCCAAACGCATAGTCCTGATTGATCAGGTACACCTTCTTGATTGAGGGCACCTTGGCCATCATGTTCGTTAAGGCCTGCATCTTCATGTCCGCATCGGCATCAAAACGGAAATGCCAGAAATTGCAGCGGTCATTCGTCAATGCCGGATCGACTGCGGCATAGTTGAGATAGATCATCGCGGAATCCGGGTTGCGGTCGTTGTGTTTGGCTACCGCATCGGTCAGCGCGCCGGCAACCGCCGAGGAATTACCCTGGAACATGAACTTGACTTTCTGGTCGACCAATTGCCGGAACGCAATCAGCGACTCCTGCGGGTTGGCCTTGCCGTCAAGCGACACGATCTCGAATCTGGTGCCGCCGAGCACGCCTCCCCGTTCGTTGATGCCCTCGACCACCAATTGCAGTTCGCGCAGGCCGTGCTGGCCCACGTTGGCAAAAGGCCCGGACAGTGGATCGATATAGCCGATCTTGATGGTTTCCTCTGATTTCTGGCAACCGAACACGGAAACCAGCACCGCGCCCGCAACCAGAATTCCCAACACTCTGCCTAACGTCATCATCCCCTCCTGTAAAAAACGCAGTTTTCTGACCTTGAGCGTCAGCCGCGAGCCTGGAACAGTCGACCGCGCTGTCTGTGTGTCCGCATGGTACAGGATGGCGCTGGTGTGCTGCGGTCAATCTCGATCATCTGCGGCGGCGCACCGGATTTGACAACTCGCCCAGCCCGTCGATGCGGCACTGAGCAAGGTCACCGTCTTCGATCACCACGGCCCCGGGCGTTCCCGTGCTGATGATATCGCCCGGGTAAAGCGTCGCCACGTGCGAATGAAACGCTACCAGGTAAAAAGGCGGGAACGCCATGTTCGACACCACGTTTTCACGGTGAAGCGTGCCATTCTTCCAGGTGCCGACTTTTACCTTCAGCACGTCGGCAACCTCATCGGTCGTGATGAGTTCCGGGCCAAACGAGAAGAACGTATCGAAATTCTTCGATCGCGTGAGAAAACGCGGGTTTCTTTGCAGAATATCTTCCGCCGTCATGTCGATGATCAAACAGTAACCCGCAATATATGAGGCCGCCTCCTGTTCGGTAATGCAGCGGCAGGTCTTGCCAATTACGACACCAATCTCGGCCTCCGCCGTGACCCGCTCGGACTCGGGTGGCAGTTCGATGACGTCGCCCGGCCCGATGATGGTGTTGTCGCACTTCATGAACGAAGCCGGCTCCGTCGGATAAGGCGCATCGAGATCCGCAGCGTGGTCGCGATAGTTCAGCCCGATGCCAAGGATCTTCCGCGGGTGACGATAAAGCGGCCCGAACCGCACGCTGGCGGGATCAAGTTTCACCGGCGTCACATCGGCATCATCGGCGATGCGCGGCGAAAGACCCTCCTCGATCATGTCGTGCAGGTCCGTGGCCCAGGCCTTGCCGAGGTACGCATTGATCGCCTCGACCGGCACGATGCCTTCGGCCGTGACCACAGCCGCCTGTTCACCCTGCTCACTTACGATGGTACAAAGACGCATATCCAGATTCCCCCACACTTTCCGTCAGCGTTGCGACACAGATGCGTTGACCAAAAAAGAAGGGGCCAGCGATTCGCTGACCCCTTCCCGACGACTGGTAGGCGGTCGGAGGCTCGAACTCCGGACCAACGGATTAAAAGTCCGCTGCTCTACCAACTGAGCTAACCGCCCGAAAAAAAGACGCGCATTTTAGCTTTTTGCCCCTCCGGCGGTCAACCGCGGCCCTTGCCGGGCAGATGGCCGGTCGATCGCCATTACGAGAATTTCGCTGCATCGTCGCTCGTAAAGGATGTGGATCAGACGTAAGCGGTCGGGTCGGCAATACCGGCATCAGCGAAGCCCTTGCGACGAATACGGCAGGAATCACAACGGCCGCATGCCAGCCCTGTCTGCGTGGGCTGATAGCAGGAAACTGTCTGCGAGAAGTCGACTCCGGCATCGGCGCCACGCCGAATGATCTCGGCCTTGCTCAGGCGTAGCAACGGCGCGTGAATGCGCAACCGCGCGCCTTCGACGCCAGCCTTGGTAGCGAGATTCGCCATCGCTTCGTAGGCTTGCAGGTACTCCGGCCGGCAGTCCGGGTATCCTGAATAATCCACTGCGTTGGCACCGATGAAAATGTCCCGGCTGCCTGTCACTTCTGCCCACGCAAGGGCAAGCGACAGCATGATGGTGTTGCGCGCCGGCACGTAAGTCGACGGGATGCCGCTGGAAGGTGCGGTCGGAACCGCCATCGAGGCGTCGGTGAGCGCCGACCCGCCAAAATCCGCGAGATCGAGTTTCACAACCTTGTGCTCGCGGGCCCCCAGCGTCGCGACGATTCGCGCTGCTGCCTGCAGCTCGACCCGGTGCCGTTGCCCATAGTCAACCGACAACGCGTAGCACTCGAATCCGTCCTCACGCGCCAGTGCCAGCGTCGTTGCCGAGTCCAGCCCGCCGGATACCAGCACCACCGCCGTTCTCATCCCGCCACTCGCACGTGGCGCCTGGCCAAACCGGAATGCATCAATGCCATCCACGACAACAGACCGGAATTCCCGGAGAGATGCACGGTCATCCGGCTGATGACCGGCGCATACGCCATTTCATCCCGTCACGGCAAACGCTTGATGCGCTCACCGGCATTCGCGGCTGCCCGTGACCCCGGATACGTCGCAATGAGTCTCTCCCACGTCTGACGCGCGCCATCGATATCACCCAGACCGACGAGCGCACTGCCCATATTAAGCATCGCATCGGCGGTCTTGGGGCTGTTCGGATAGGTCTCGATCAGTTTCTTCTGGGCATCAATCGCGGAGCGATAAGCCCGCAACTGGTAATACGAATCACCGGTCCAATACTGTGCGTTGACGGCAAACGGGTGCCCTGGGTACTGCTCAACGATGGCCTGGAACGACTGTATGGCATCCTGGTAGTCGCCATCGCGATACTTCTGCATCGCGGCTTCGTAGGCGCGCCTTACAGCTTCATCGGCGTTAACGCTGGCGCCCGCTGGCGGACTCGAACTGCCTGCTGCGTTTGACGCAGGTCCGGCACCGCTGGCGGCGGCCTGTTCCAGTTTCTCAATACGTCCTCGCAAGTCCGATAAGGCACTTGTCCCCTTTTGCGATTCCGCCGCTGTGTCAGTAGTCGATTGCTCGATGCGCCGCAGGCGGGTATCGAGATCAAGGTACATGTCCTTCTGGCGCTTCTCGGCATTGAGCACGCTGTTGTTGAGTTCCTCGACCTTGCCGCGCAACTTGTTCAGTTCCACATTCAAGCTGTCGAGCTGGTTCATCAACTGGACCATGGCACGCGCGTCGCTGCGCGATGCCGACTGCGACGAGTCGGCCTGTGCCAGCACGATGGCCGAATCTTCGCGCGCGGACGGCGCCGCCGGTGAGTCGGCCTGTGCAGCTTGGACTGCGGTCAGCATGACGCCAACAACGAGCACCAACCGTCCGGGGCGCGGCCGGCACCCTGAACGGCAAAAGTGACTAAGAAAATTCATGACACCCATACGCAAATGGAGCCTCGCGCGAGGCAGTGTGGCAATCCGCACCATGGCTGAATTCGCCGCGGACGGAAAGCGCAGGCTAGCGAGACAATTCCGGATAGATGATGTCGCTGCGGCGATTTTGCGACCAGCTCGCCTCGTCCTGCCCGAATGCGACCGGCCTTTCGGCACCGAAGCTGACGGTTTCAATCTGTTTCTCATCGACGCCAAGCAGCGTCATCGCCCGCTTGACACTGTCGGCACGGCGCTGGCCGAGTGCAAGGTTGTATTCGCGGCTGCCCCGATCGTCACAATTGCCTTCGACCTTGATCTTGATATCCGGATGCGCCAGCAGGAAGTTTGCGTGGGCCTCGATGACCGGTACGAATTCTTCCTTGATGTCATAGCGATCGAAATCGTAATAGACGCTGCGTTTGGCCAGCAGACTGCCTGGCTCGTTCAGCTGAACCCTGGGGTCACCGGAGGCATCGCCGCTTCCGAAATTGTTGTCAGACAGCGGGCGAATGACTGGTTCGTCAATGGCGTCACCGGCACCTTGGTCGGCGAGTTCCTGGCGCCGCTGCTGTTCCTCGAGCTGGCGTTTGAGCTCGTCCTGCTCTCGCTGGATCTGCGCCTGTTTCTCGGCTTCGGCACGCTCCAGTTCCGCGTCGCGCTGGGTCTCTTCAAACAGATCGCGCTGTTCGACTTCGGCAACCTGTTGCCCCTGGCTTGCACAACCCCCGACCAGGACAGCGATACTGAGGGCAATGATTACCTTGTTCATTACTGCGACTCCTTTTGGCGATTATTCAATAGCGGTCCCCAAGCAGGCTCACGTATGTCTCCTGCCTGCGCTGTGATTCTTTGCTTCACCCGACCGTCGCTGGAGACGGCGGCTAATATACCACGCCCTTTGATTTCAGAGGCATACAGGATCATCTTACCGTTCGGCGCGAAGGTTGGCGACTGATCCAACCGTCCCGATGTAAGAATCTGCAGCTGGCGCGTTGCAAGGTCCTGGACGGCGACGTTGAAGCGGCCCTGATTGCGGTGTATGAATACAAACGACTTGCCGTCCGGGCTGTGCCGAGGGGTGACGTTATAACTGCCCTCGAAAGTCATACGCCTCGGCTCACCGCTGCCATCCACGCGCATCCGGTAAATCTGCGGACTGCCGGCGCGATCCGATGTGAACAGCAGATGCTGTCCGTCAGGTGAGAAGTTGGGCTCGGTGTCAATCGACTGGCTATACGTCAGCCGCCTCGTCCCGGATCCATCGGCGTTGATGAGATACAGTTGCGACAGTCCGTCCTTGGTCAAGGTAACCGCCAGGCGCTTGCCATCGGGCGACCAGGCGGGCGCCGAATTCGACCCCTGGAAAGCTGCCAGCACCTTGCGCGTCCCGTCGAATACATTCAGCACGTAGATTATCGCCTTGCGTTTCTCGAAAGACACGTAAGCAACTCGCGAGCCTTCCGGCGACCATTGCGGCGAGATGATCGGTTCATCATACCGGTGGACAACCTGCGGGTTGTAGCCGTCAGCATCCGCGATCTGCAACTCGAAGGTATCGCCACGCTTGACGACGTAGCTGATCTTTGTCGAGAACACACCCATGTCACCGGTCAGTTTCTCGTAAATCAGATCGGCAATCTTGTGCGCCGTCGCCCGCAACTGGGACACGTCGACCAGAAAGGAGAAACCCAGAATCTGCGATTGACTGGCGATATCCAACATGCGGAAACGCACCTCGATCCGTCCGCCGGAGCCCTCTCTCAGATCGCCGATTACCAGATTCTGCGCGCGCTCGTTCCGCCAATACTGGTAGTCGACATCCTTGATTTCGGTCGGGAACGGACGCCTGCTGCCGGTTGCACCGAGGCGGAACAGCCCGCTACGCCTCAGATCCGCCGAGACGATTTCACTGATTTGCTGCTCGTAGCGCTGCTCGTCCTTCAGCGGCAGCACCGTTATCGGAATCTGGGTGGCGCCACCGCCGATAACGTCGATGGTGAGCTGGGCATGGCCCGGAAGCGAGCCGAGCAGCAGAAAAAATCCCGCAATTAGGGTTGTTACCGAGGTCAGACTTCGCATCGCGTTTACTCTCTGGGTCGGAAAGACAGATTGAATTTTCTGAAATACCGCTGGAACAGTTTCGGGTCATCCGGCACCGGAAGCGGCTGAGCGGCATCGATGGCTCTCGCCACCGCGGTGTCGTACGCCGGCACGCCGCTGGACTTCTTCAGGGTCGCCTGGAGCACATCCCCTCCCGGCAACAATATCACTTCGTAAACAGCTTCGGGGTTTCCGGGAATATCCGGCGGAATCACCACGCGTTGACGCACCTTGGCACTGATGCGCGCCTTGAAATCTTCAACCAGGGATTGCTCTGCCGCGCGGGCCGCCGCTGCGGCCTTTTCCTTTTCGGCGCGTTCCCTCTCCACGCGTTCGCGCCTGAGTTGCTCCTGGCGCGCCGCTTCACGCTGTTGCGCCAGTTCCTCGTCCCGTTTGCGCCTCTCAGCCGCTTCGCGTTCCAGCCGCAGCCGCTCCTGCTCCGCGCGCCTTTGCTCTTCCTCCAGGCGCAACTGCTCCTGGCGCTGCGCCTCTTCGATACGCTTGCGTTCTTCTTCCGCCAGCCTTTTCCGCTCTTCTTCCTCTTTCTTCCTTTTTTCTTCTTCCAGCCGCTTTCGTTCTTCCTCTTCTTTCTTCTTCTTTTCTTCCGCCAGCCGCTTTTGTTCTTGCTCTTCTTTCTTTCTTTTCTCTTCTTCCAGCCGCTTCTTCTCGTCCTCGGCCCGCTTGAGTTCCGCCTGCCGCTTGAGCTCCGCTTCCCGCTGCTTTCGCTCCTTCTCCCGCAGTTCGATGTCCGCCTCGCTCGGCTTTGGCGGCTCTGCCGCCGGCGGAACCGCCGCGGGCTTCGGCTCCGGCCTGGGCGGCTCGACCGCCGCCTGAGTCGGTACCGGTTTCGGTTCAGGCAACGCCTGCTTTGGCGTCTCGGGAACCGGCTCTGGTTTAACCGGCTCGGGTTCCGCCTTCGGCTCAGGTTTGGGTTCTGGCTTGGGTTCTGGCTTCGGCTCCGGCTTTGGCTCGGGTTCGGAAACCGGCGGTGTCGCGTCCCAGTACTCAACGAAAACCGGGTCGACCTCTACCTTTTGCCAGCTGATTCCGAAGAAAAGCAGTCCGAAAAAAAGGACGTGGATAAAAACTGCCAACAGAACCGAAGCGGTTCTTCCTGGCTCCGGAACCGTGTGCATCAGCCTTTCGGAACCGCCATTAGGCCGACCCGCTGTACCTGGAGCTTTTGCAACAGGTCCATCACTTCCATAACTTTCTCGTACCGGACAGCTTTGTCGGCGGAAATCACTACCGGCTGATCCGGATTCTGCTCCTGCTTGGTCTGGATGACATCCACGAGTTCCTGCGATGAAACTGCGCGTGACGCGGACGAAACCTGCCGGTCAACGTAAGACAGGTTGCCGTTCGCGCGTATCGTCACTTCCAGCGGCCTTGTCGGCGGCCGGGATGATTCGCCGATAGTGGGCAATTCGACGACACCCGGATTGAGCAACGGCGCGGTAACCATGAAAATCACCAGCAGTACCAGCATCACGTCAATGTACGGCACGACATTGATCTGGTTCATCAGCCGGCGTTGGCGTCGCCCTGCCATCTCAGTCGCCCCCTTTGGCAGCGCCCGGCGCCGTCGGCGTGGACGAAAAATTCACCTGGCGCTGGAGAATGTTCGAGAACTCCTCCATAAAGCTGTCGTAGCGCGTCGACAGCCGCTCGATGTGACGGACGTAGTGATTGAAGGCCACGACGGCAGGAATCGCAGCAAACAAGCCCATCGCCGTCGCAACCAGCGCTTCGGCGATGCCCGGCGCCACATGCGCCAGAGTGGCCTGCCCGACATTTGCCAGCCCGCGAAACGCGTTCATGATGCCCCACACCGTTCCGAACAATCCGATATACGGGCTGACCGAGCCAACCGTTGCCAGATACGACAGATGCGCTTCCAGATAATCGAGCTCGCGCTGAAAGGTTGCCCGCATCGCCCGCCGCGTGCCATCCATCAGCACCGGCAGGTTGATGCCCGTCTGCTTGCGCAGTTTCACGAATTCGCGAAATCCCGATTCGAAGATACGCTCGAGACTGCCTGCCTCGTTTCGGCTCGATACCGTTGCCTGATAGAGGGTGGCCAGGTCCGCTCCGCTCCAGAAGCTGCGCTCGAATTCGTCAGCGCGCCGCAAAGCATCCCGCACCACGAACATCTTGCGAAAAATAAACCACCAGGACACCAGAGACATGCCCAGCAGCATAGCCATGACCAGTTGAACGAGCACACTGGCGTTGGAGACCAAAGACAGTAGTGACAGATCTTCGTTAACGCTCATTGCTTTGCATTCCTCTTGTTTGTTGTCGTGCCCGCCGTACCGGAAAAAGCTGCGCCAATCTCTTCGGGCAAGGGCTGCGGACGAAACTCTCCGGTCGACACACACGCCAGATTGACGTTTGCGCGCACCAGGGATTCGTTCTTGTTTCTGACCTCCTGTGCCAAGGTCACCTGCGCACGCCCCATCCGGGAAACTTCGACACTGACATCGACGAGATCGTCGAGTCTTGCCGGGCGCATGTACTTCACCTCAAGGCTTCGAACGATGAACATGACACCGAATCGGCGCATTAGTTGCGGTTGTTCAAACCCGAGATGGCGTAGCCACTCTGTCCGCGCGCGTTCAAAAAAATTCAGGTAAGCGCCGTGGTATACGACTTCGCCGGCATCGGTATCCTGAAAATACACGCGAATGGTTGTCGAGAACGCGATCTCAGCTCTCCCGCCACAGTTCACCGCTACCGCCGGTGTTCGGCGCAGTCAGGCCAAAATGACGATAGGTGGTCGGCGTGGCGATTCGGCCACGCGGCGTGCGCTGCAGGTAACCCTGTTGTATCAGATAGGGTTCCAGCACGTCTTCTATCGTGTCGCGCGCTTCGCCGACCGCTGCGGCAAGATTATCCAGCCCTACCGGACCGCCGCCGAACTTTTCCATGATGGCAAGCAGCAGCTTGCGATCCATCACATCCAGGCCGAGCGTGTCGACCTCGAGCATGGCAAGCGCAGCGTCGGCAGTTTCCCGGTCCACGATGCCGCCGGCCTTGACCTCGGCATAATCGCGAACCCGGCGCAGCAGTCGGTTGGCAACGCGGGGAGTGCCGCGCGAGCGCGAGGCAATTTCGATCGCCCCGCGTTCATCGATCTCCACTCCAAGCAACCCGGCGGATCGTTGAACGATCTTTTGCAGATCCTGATCGTTGTAGAACTCCAGCCGGGACACGATTCCGAACCGGTCACGCAACGGGTTGGTCAGCATGCCGGCCCGAGTGGTCGCGCCTACCAGGGTAAACGCCGGCAGGTCGAGCTTGACCGATCGCGCCGCCGGGCCTTCCCCGATGACGATGTCGATCTGGTAATCCTCGAGCGCGGGATAGAGTATTTCCTCCACCACGGGCGACAGACGATGAATCTCGTCGATGAACAGGACATCGTTCGGCTCCAGGTTCGTCAGCAGCGCCGCGAGATCGCCCGGGCGCTCCAGCACCGGCCCGGACGTCTGCCGGACGTTGACGCCCATCTCCCGCCCGATGATGTGGGCCAGCGTCGTCTTGCCGAGTCCCGGAGGGCCAAACAAGAGAACGTGGTCCAGCGCTTCGCTGCGGCGGCGCGCCGCTTCGATAAAAATGGCGAGTTGGGACCGAATCTGTTCCTGACCTACGTAATCCTCGAGGTGCCGGGGACGCAGCGCTCGTTCGATCACCTCT
>LJTS01000244.1 GCA_001304425.1 Betaproteobacteria bacterium SG8_40 | reverse complement strand
CTGCGGATTCTGCGTCTGTCCTCCATCTAGTTCTTCAGGCGAGCAACACGGCGAGCAAGCCGCTGATAAAGATCCCGTCGAATGAGCCGGCGCCGCCAATCGAGGCGATCGGCGCACCCAATTTGCGTATGTCCTTGAATCGGAGCAAGTCGGCACCAATGAGTACGCCGAGTGTGCCGCCAATGTAAGCCAGGGGCGCGGCATTTTCGCTGTTCATGATGACGGCAACGCCGGCAGCGGTCAGAGGTGCGAACAGAATCGGCATGCCGATGCCGAGGCCTCGCACCGGTCGGCTCACCGCGTACGCGACGAGGGACACCGCAAGAATGCAGCCGAACGACTGAAACAGGGAAACGTCGTGCGTGGCAAACAGGTAAACAGAGAAAGCGACCGGCACAACGCAGCCACCAACGTTGGCGAGTATCAATGTCTTGCCGGGAAACAGATAGCGGCGCTGTTGTGCCCAGGCGAGCATTTCCCTGGGGAAACCGGATTCGCCATCGAAGTTTGAGTCGATCGTGAACAATGGAATGTTCAGCAAGCTTCCCGACAAAGTCATCAACAGCAGCAAATACGCAGATTGCGCGGACAAACCAAGTTTTCCGAAAGCGATGGTCAGCACCTGGAACTGCACCAGGATCGCCAGCACGCCGAGTGCGATAATCGGAAAAATCAGTTGCTTGGGTGAGCGCGGCAAACGGCGTCTCCTGAAAAGGGACCGCGGATGCACGGTCCCTGGTCTTCCGATGAGTCCGGGCAATTATAAAAACCGCCGCCGCGGCAACTCGTGGCGCTTGCCTGGAGGCCGCTACGCATCCGCAAGCACGTGTTCGCGCCATTGATGCGGTCCGGCTTTGTTGCCTGGCGCCACATCAGATTCGAGCGTAGCGCACGCCCTCGAGCCAGGTCCGGTGGAGGACATTGCAGATGCTGCGCGAGGGCATCAATACCCTCTAGAAAACGGTTTTCCAGCTGCCGTCGTGAAAATAGGTTGTCTCGCTGCGTTGTCCAACGGGGCCGTCTTCAATCGCATCATGTTCGAACTTCGGCAGCCGCTCCGTCGCGTTATCGCGAATCGCCCGCTTGTTGAGGACGAAAGGCGAGACGGTGTGAATCATCCGATAGGCATCGGCAGGGAACTTTCGAATAAGCTGCGCGTTTGCGGGACTGCCACCGGGATAAACGATGATTGCCATATCGTCGTTGGCTAGACAAAGAACCGCGACATCCTGGCTGCCGGAACGCAGAAAGCTTCCGCGGATGACATTGTGCCGGCCGTCCCACTTGGTAAAGACCGGGATGCGGCACTGCCGGGTTTGCAGATCTTGCTGCAGGCTCCCGTCAAGCCCCCGGACTTGTTGCGGGCTCAACAGTTTCAGGTCCGGCCATGCTTGTTGCGCCTGTTCGAGGTTGTGCTGGGCGCAGACCGGCAACGAGCAGAAAGCGGCCAGCGCGAAAGTCGGAATAAAAGCGGTATATTTCATTTGTCCGCAAGCCTCACGCCCTTGAACTGCCAGCGTTCATGTGGATAGAAAAAATTGCGATAGGTCTTTCGGACATGCGTTCGCGATGTCACGCAGGAGCCGCCACGCAATACGTACTGGTTAGCCATGAACTTCCCATTGTATTCGCCGAGCGCGCCCGCCGTAGGCGCATAGCCAGGATAGGCGCTATAGGAACTCGCTGTCCATTCCCAGGTATCACCGAAGAAAGGTGCGGTTTGCGAACAAGGTCGCGGGTGCAGGTGGCCCTCCTCGAAGAAATTGCCCTCACCGGTTGAATCGGGTGCGGCAACCTCCCATTCCGTTTCGGTTGGCAGTCGCTTTCCTGCCCACCGCGCATAGGCGTCGGCCTCGTAATAACTGACATGGCAGACCGGTTCGGCCGGGTGGATGTCACGCATGCCGGACAGGGTGAACTGCTGCCATTTTCCTTCCTTCGCTTCCCAGTAAAGAGGTGCGGTCCAGCCTTGCTTCCGAACCGTTTGCCAGCCGTCGGATAACCACAGGGTTGGCTTGCCGTAGGCGCCGTCCCGGATAAACTCCAGAAACTCTCCGTTGGTGACCGGCCGTGAGGCAATACTGAATTCTTCCAGATAGCTGCGATGGCGCGGCAATTCGTTGTCGAAGCTGAAGCCGTGGCCGGCATGCCCCGTTTCATATACACCGGCCGGATGCTTCATCCATTTGACAGTATCCGCGGAACGCATCCGTTCCGGGGCGCGCTCACGGTAGACCGGCCGCAAAGGGTTGCACCAGAATAAATGCTTGATGTCGGTCAGCAGCAACTCCTGGTGCTGTTGTTCGTGATGCAGCCCCAGCATGCTACGGGCTGTGATGTCTTCCCTGTGTCGATGCGCAGTATCGGCAAGCAATTCGGCAAGTCTTGCATCCACATGTTGGCGATATTCCAGAATCGCTGAGAAAGAGGGGCGCGTCAGAAGACCCCTGTCCTTTCGTGGATAAAACGAACCGACCGATTCATAGTAGGAGTTGAACAGAAAAGCGAACTCGTCATGAAACGGTTTGTAACCCCTGCAATACGGCGCGAGTACAAACGTCTCGAAAAACCATGTGGTATGCGCGAGATGCCACTTCGCCGGGCTGGTCTCGGGCGCGCTCTGTACGACGCAGTCTTCCGGCTCGAGCGGGTCGCAAAGGGATGCGGTCGTCGCACGGACATGCATCAGGTCATTGAGCAACGATGCCTGCATTCTCTTTGGTACAGCGGATACTGCCGACGTTGCCATGATTACCTCGTCTTCGGGTTGACGGATTACGTCAGTTTAAAGCGAGCGGACGGTACGCGCCAAACAAGCTGTAAACTCCTGCAATGCCGGACTGCGCTTACACAATTGTTTTCCCGAATTTGCGGTTTCGGGAACTTGCAAAACCGGTTAGGGTTATGCACTTTATACGGTGGAGCACCGCATGAGGCCATCGGAGAAGAAACGCCCCGATTTACCGCCGGACAACTTCCGCCTGCTTTCGCTTGGCAATGGCGGAGATGTCGATTTCAGTGAAGTCATCGACGGGCTGCGTCAAACACCCAAGTCGATTGCTCCCAAGTTTCTTTATGACGCGCGTGGCAGTGAGTTGTTCAACTCGATATGCACGACTGACGCGTATTACCCGACGAGGACCGAATGCGGCATCTATCGGCAACAGGCGCCGACGATTGCTGCGGAGATCGGTGCGGACAGTGTCGTTATCGAGTTCGGTCCCGGGGACATGTCCAAAATACGCCTGCTGCTGGATGATTTGCGCCCTTTGACCTACGTCGGTGTCGACGTATCCGTGGCACAGCTTGAAGAGGCAGGACCGCCGCTTGCGGATGCCTATCCTTGGCTGGAGGTGGTGGCGGTTTGTGGTGACTTTGGCCCATCGGCGTTGCTGGAGGAACATTTGCCGCGCGGGCGCAAGCGCGTGGCGTTTTTCCCCGGCTCGACCATTGGTAATCTGGACCCGCTGGAAGCGGAGGAATTTCTCCAGGGGTTGCGCCAGATGCTTGGCGCGGAAGGCGCGGCAGTCATCGGCGTGGATATGCAAAAACCGCTCGCTGTGCTGGAAACGGCCTACAACGATCCCGAGGGCTACACGTGCGCCTTCAACCTGAATCTGCTGACGCGACTGAATCGCGAACTCGGCGCCAATTTCGATGAGCGGCGCTTTCGCCACAAGGCTTTCTACAACGAACAGCTCGGGCGAATCGAAATGCATCTGGTCAGTGTAGTCCAGCAGCAGGTGCGCATCGGCGAGCAAGAGTTCGACTTCCAGCCGGGGGAGACCATACACACGGAGAGTTCCTGGAAATTTACCCGTTCCGGATTTGCTGAACTCGCCGGCAAGGCCGGCTTTGAAGTTCAACGATTCTTCACGGATGAAAATACCTGGTTCGGTGTGTTCGTTTTGCGAGTGAAGTAGCGGGCTGTCCGGAACGCTGATGGACCGGCAGCGCCCGCCGGGATTTTCCTTCACCAGCCAGGCTTGCAGAAAATTCTCGTGACCTAGAGAACGTATCGCGCCAGGTCCTCACTGCCAGCCAGATCTTTCAGCCTCTCGTCCACGTAAGCGGCGTCGATCAAAATCGTCGCGCCCGCACGGTTGTGGGCCTCGAAAGACAGATCTTCGAGCAGCTTTTCCATCACGGTATAAAGACGTCGCGCGCCAATGTTCTCGGTCTTTTCATTGACCTGCCAGGCAATCTCGGCAAGGCGACGAACACCGTCTTCGGTAAACTCCAGAGTAACGCCTTCGGTCCCGAGCAAGGCTTGATACTGGCGCGTAAGGCAGGCATCGGTCGACGTCAGGATGCGCTGAAAGTCCTCCACCGTAAGACTCTCCAGCTCGACCCTGATCGGAAAGCGTCCTTGCAGTTCGGGGATCAGGTCGGAAGGCTTGGACAGGTGAAACGCGCCACTGCCGATGAACAGGATGTGATCGGTTCGCACCATACCGTACTTCGTCGTGACCGTGGTTCCTTCCACCAGGGGCAAAAGGTCGCGTTGTACGCCTTGTCGCGAGACTTCGGCTGCGCTTGTTTCCTGTCGGCTGGTGATTTTGTCGACCTCGTCGAGAAACACGATGCCGTTCTGTTCGGCATTGGACAGCGCGCGCAGTTTGACTTCCTCGTCGTTGATGAGCTTTCCCGCTTCCTCATCGGTGATCAACTGGAACGCATCGCGTATCTTCAGCTTGCGGGTGCGTGTTCTGCCGCCCCCCATGTTCTGGAACATGCTCTGGATCTGCGACGTCAGGTCTTCCATACCCGGAGGGGCGAGAATTTCCATCTGGGCCGAGACCTGGGCAACTTCGATTTCAATTTCCTTGTCATCGAGATCGCCTTCGCGCAATCGCTTGCGAAATTTCTGTCGTGTAGCCGAATCAGTGGTCGACTCGCCCGATGAAAAACCGACGTCGCGGGCCGGTGGCAGCAGCGTGTCCAGTATCCTTTCCTCGGCGAGATCCTCGGCGCGGTGGCGGACTTTCTGTGTTTCTTTCTCGCGAATCTCC
>LJTS01000243.1 GCA_001304425.1 Betaproteobacteria bacterium SG8_40 | reverse complement strand
CTCCCGCCTCTTGCGGCAGGCGCGCCTCGCCTCCGAAGACGATTGCACCGCGCTCGAGCGCATCCCCTTTGCTCGCGAACCTTGCACTGCCGATATTCTCGATGCTCGCTGCATATTCGTTCTCGCCCTTGCCTTTTATCCACACATCGGCCCGGACAGGCAGGGACGCGGACTCCAGTTTGCCCAGTGGCGCCGGCAAGCGCGAGCCCAAACCTACCAGCGTCGATTCGACGCGCAGATGCGCCACCGACTGCGCAAAATCGAGACGCCCTTCCCACTCGGCATCACCGTACAACTGGCGCAAAGCGGGCAAGTCTGAAAACGCGGCCAGTGCATCGGCCTCGGCCCGCCCGACCATAAAGATGTCGTTGACGCCCTTGCGCCTGGAGTCGGACGCCGATCCGAAACGCACCGCTCCGCCGAGCGCGTGCGCGCGACCATTGCGCAACGCCACGGCGCTCTTGTCGAACTCGATGCGCACGGCGTAGTCGTTCAATTGCGGAACCGCTGCAGAAATATCGAATTCGGGCCCGGCAATGTCCAGATGTCCAGCAACGGCGAGTTCCGAGGGCTCGAAGAAAGGCAGTTCCAGTTGCAGCGCAAGTGCACCGATCCCCTGCCCGCGCATGCCTGCCGTGACGCCATTGGTATATTGGTGGACAGGGCTGTTCGCTACGAATCGCAGGTATTGCCCGACCTCTGCCGCCGCCTTTCCGTCGACCTGTAGACGGACCTCGTGCTTGCCGATATCGAGGATCGAGACCCGGGTTTTCGAAATATCGGCGCCCATGATGGTGGCCTTGCGCGATTCGATGTCGATGCGGTCGCGGTCGAGCCTGAAATCACCATTGATTCCCTCGATCAGCGGCCAGTCATCGCCAATACGCACGGTCCCGCCGCGCACTGCCGCCGTCACCTCGAAAACGCCGTCGCGCTTGTCGGTGTAGGGGAACCGGTCCAGAGGGCCGGCAAACTGCAGCCTGACGTCGCCCGACCGCCCGCCTATCAGCCCTTGCTTCAGCCAGTCGCGCGTATTCGCGAGCTGGTTTGGAAAGTAGCGCCACACGTCCTTCACCTCGGCCCGCACCAGCACTGCGCGCACATTGATGTCGCCACGCCCCTTGCCCGGGTATACATAGGTGCCGCTGGCCTTTCCGGCGGCATGTTCGTTGGTGAAAGACAGGCTGCGCACGTCCACCCTTAACCGCCCGTCCGCATATTCCCAGCCGGCATCGGCAGCGAGGTAATCGAAGGGGATTGGTTCGGCGAACAACTGCGGGTAATTCAGTGCGGCGATACCGGTATTCAAGGCAACCGTGCCGCCGCCATCGGCGAGCGTCAACGAACCGCTCAAACCGCTGAAGCCGGGAATATTCCCCGACGCATTGGCCGCCACCTCCCGGAATTGCGCCTCCAGCGCCAGGTTCTGCAAGGCAGGTTCCCCCGCCAGCCAGCTCGCCGTGAGGTTTTCAATCACCCCGGCCGGCTGCAAGCTGGCGAGCTTTTCCCTTGTTTGCGCGCCAAGCGGCAGAAACTTGCTCATGCCGGCTAACGGCGACAGATCGAGCGAACGGATGCGAAGCTCTCGTCTGGACGGCTGTGCGCGGGGCATCCGGATCGAGATATCGGTCGGCGGCAGGCGCAGGCCATCGGAGGTTACGAGCGTCAGCCCCGACAGCGCGACCTGGCGAGCGCTAACATCCTCCTCCCACTGCGCCCTCCCCGACAGACTGGCCAGTTCGAAGGCATCGACATCGGTATCGAGGCGCCCCGCCACGTTCACCAGATTTGCCTCGGCGATCACGCGCCGCACGGCGCGGTTCTCGACGTCTATCCACATGCGCATGACGCCAAGACCCGAGTGCATGTCCAGCGGCAGTGAAACCCACTCGCGGGCAAATGCCAGATTCGCATACTCGAATTCCGCATACAGCCGGCCACGCCCCGCGAAATCCTCAATACTCTCGCCAAAGAACTCGATATTGACCGACACGTCCGACGCCAACTCCGCGGGTGGCGTTCCGGTGACACCCAGACGGTGGCGAAGTCCGTCGTTTTCGATACGCAGCCCGATGTCCTTTACCTGGAGCACCGGCGCCGACCGCATCTCGTCGATCCACGTCACTCCCGCGCCGCGAACGACAATCTCCTGCTGCGCGAACAACCATTTCATCACCCGCGAGCGGGCGCCGGCTTCACGCCGCTGCAAGGCTTCGCCAGCCACCCAGAGCGTTCCCAGCGAATCGCGGCGTATTTCAACGTGGGGCCCGGTAAACTCGATCAGCTTGAATACGATCGTCCCGCTGATCAGCGTGCGCCATGACAAAACCGTATCGACGCGATCCAGCGCCAGCGTTCGCTGGCCGCCGACCTCATGGACCTGGACATCGAAAAACGTCAGGGATGGGCGCAGTCCGCGCCAGTCACCGGCAATGCGGCCCATCTCCACCGTCTGGCCGATGGCCTGGGATATCGAGCGCACGATCGGCTCACGGTATTCGTCGATCCGGGGAAGCAGGAAGTATCGCAGCCCGATCACCGTCACGGCCGCGGCCACGCCGGCCGCAAGCACCGCCCAGATTACCAGGCGGTAGGCCCAGTACGAGCTGTACTTCAAGACTCTGAAACCGTATCTGAAAGGCACTGTGTGTCAGGAGAAAGCCATAAGTCGCCGCAAGAAAGCGGGTTCAGTTAAGATGGGGCAAAGCCGCTAAAAATTCCGGATCACGCAATTTTTATTTCCGCCCAGCGCAAAACGCGAAAGCGTGAACATGTACAAGCCCGCCCTGCCATCAGTCAAAACGCCTCTGACGCGGCCCTGCCAGAAGACAGCCACGACCGAAAAATACAGGATGCGAATGCGGCGATCAGCCCGACCGGTCCTGCGCTGCAAGAGCCGGACCAACGGCCCTGTCACGAGCCAGGATGCGCGCGACCACTCGCCATCAGATAACCCGTTATTCTAACCCACGATATGGACAAACTACCGCCCTCGCAGGACCTCGTCGAGCATGCGAAGAAGCTCTCCCGTTATGTCCGCGGGCTGATTGACTCGGGAGCCTGCCCGCCGGACTCGGTGCAACTGGGCTCACCGATCACCCAATCCGCAATGCGTGATGCGCTCGTGGTGGATGCCGGAGACGAAAAGACTTTCCTGCAGAAACTGCGAAAGCTTCGCCAATTCACGATGCTGAGCATCATCAGCCGGGACCTCGGCCAGCTCGCCGACCTTGGGGAAGTGGTCACCACCGTCACGCAACTTGCAGAACAAACGCTTGCGGCGGCCCTCGATTTCTACCAGACAGCGCTGCGCGAGGCCTATGGCGATCCGAGGAACGGGGCCGGCGAACGGCAGCTCCTGCACATCGTCGCAATGGGAAAGCTCGGTGGCCGCGAACTCAACGTCTCGTCCGACATCGACCTGATCTTCGTCTATCCCGAAGAGGGAGAAACCGATGGCAAGCGCCGGATCGACAACCACGATTACTTCACCCGGCTGGCCCGCAAGATCATCGGCGCCCTTGCCGCGTTTACCGAGGACGGATTCGTCTTCCGCGTCGATACCCGGTTGCGGCCCTATGGAGACAGCGGCCCCCTGGTCGTCAGCTTCGACATGCTGGAGGAGTACTTCTACACCCAGGGCCGCGAGTGGGAGCGCTATGCGTGGGTCAAGGCGCGATCGCTGACGGGCGATCAGGGCGAGGCTTTGCTGGAAATCGCGTCGCCCTTCGTCTATCGCCGGCACCTCGACTTCTCGGCGCTGGACAGCTTGCGCAATCTGCATGAGCAGATTGCCATCGAGGTCCGCCGGCGTGAATCCGGCGACGATATCAAGCTCGGCCCCGGCGGCATTCGCGAAATCGAGTTCGTGATCCAGGTCTTTCAACTGATTCGTGGCGGCAAAGAGCAGGCGCTGAGGGAACGTTCCACGCTGGGCGCGCTCGATCAGCTCGAATTTCGCGGACTGCTCGGCAAGCAGGCTGCCGGCGAATTGCGCGACGCATATGTGTTTCTGCGCAATCTGGAGCATCGTATCCAGTATCTCGACGACCAACAGACACAGAAACTGCCGAAATCCGCAGCAGACCGGCAACTGATCGCGGAGGCCATGCTGTTCGCGCGCTGGGAGGAACTCGCGACGGCACTCGGGCGCCACCGCGTCAACGTGCAGAAGCAGTTCGACGCGATCTTCGCGGAAAGCCAGCAAACGACCCCGACGCCCTGCGCCGACATCTGGCGGCGCACGATTTCCGACACGGAGGCGGTTTCACAGCTGGACTCGCTCGGGTTCTCCGATCCGCAGGCCACGCTGGAACGGCTGGTGCGCTACCGCGAGAGCAGCCGCTTCACGCGCATGGCGGCCTCCGGCCAGGCGCGGCTCGAGCGTTTGTTGCCCGAAATGATCCAGGCCGCGGCAAGCGAAAACAGGCCCGACGCCACTTTTGACCGGATGCTCGGGATCATCGAATCGATCGGCAGGCGTGAGTCCTACCTCGGTTGCGCGGCTCGCCTCGGCCAGCCCATGGGCCGCGGAATACCTTGCACGCCAGCCGGTACTGCTCGACGAACTGATTGCGCCGCAGACACAGAGCCTGCCGGACTGGGCACGGTTACAGGCCGAGTTGCATGCCGAGATGGAAGCCAGCGCCGGGAACCAGGAACGGCAAATGGACCTGCTGCGCAATTTCAAGCATGCACAAACCTTCCGCCTGCTCGCACTCGACCTGGCAGGTAGCATCGATCTGGAGACACTCTCCGACCACCTGTCCGATCTTGCCGCCTTGCTGCTGGACGAAACGCTGCATTTCGTATGGCGCGGGCTGCGCAAGCGCCACCGTGACGTACCCCTTTTCGCCATCGTCGGTTACGGCAAGCTCGGCGGCAAGGAACTGGGCTACGCCTCCGATCTGGATATCATTTTCATGCACGACGACCCGGATGACGATGCCGCGGAGAACTATGGGCGACTGGCGCAACGCATCAATACCTGGCTCACCAGCACCACGGCTGCAGGGGTGCTGTATGAAACCGACTTGCGTTTGCGTCCCAACGGCGCCGCCGGTCTGCTCGTCAGCAGCGTCGAGGCGTTTCGTGACTACCAGTTCGGGCAGGCATGGGTCTGGGAACACCAGGCACTGACCAGGGCGCGGGCCGTATGCGGCGATGCGGACATCGCCGCGGCATTCGAACAGGTTCGCATCGACGTCCTGTGCCAGAAGCGGGACCTCGATGAATTGCGCCGCGAGGTCATCGGCATGCGCCGGAAAATGCGCGATGGGCATCCGAACAAGAGTGAATTGTTCGATCTCAAGCATGATGCAGGCGGCATCGTCGATGTCGAATTCATCGTCCAGTATCTGGTCCTGGGTTACGCCGCACAACATCCGCGCCTGACCGGCAATATCGGTAATCTTGCGCTGTTGAATCTGGCGGCAAGCCTCGAGCTGATCCCCGCGGAACTCGCCCGGCAAACCGTCGACGCCTACCGGCTTTTTCGCACCCGCCAGCATGCATTGCGCCTGCAGGGAGAACGCTATGCCCGCCTGGAGCAGGAAGAAGTTGCCGACGGGATTACCGCAGTCCGGGCACTGTGGTCATGGGTATTTGACGACGCGCGCGCCTGAAAGCGGCGCGAACTTCCCGCGCGAACACCTGCGCCGTCAGAGCCTGCCTTCGAGACTGTAGACGCTCATCACGTCCTTGCCCTTGACCTTGACCTCGCGTTCATCGCCAAACCTGTAGCGTTGGCAGATGCGGCGGTACGTTGTTTTGTCGACAGTTATGGTTCCGTTCGGCGCCTCTCCGGTGAGCCGGAACGCCACGTTGACGGTGTCGCCCCACAGGTCGTAGACGAAACGCTTGGAACCGATCACCCCGGCGACGATGGGACCGGTGGCGATGCCCACATGCAGCTCCAGGCCATATCGCCGCAAACCCGGATCGTTACGCGAGATCTCGATCATGTCCAACGCCATGTTCGCGGTTCTGTCGACGTAGTCGCTAACATCGCCAACCAGCCCGCCAGCGACCATGTAGGCGTCGCCGATGGTCTTGATCTTGTCCAGCGAGTACTTGTCGACGAGTTCGTCGAAACGGGTAAACACCTCGTCCAGAAAAGCGACGACCTGTTTTGGCGTCAGTTCTTCGGCAAGGCGGGTGAAGCCGGAAATGTCGGCAAACATCACCGAGACGTCGGGAAAACCGTCCGCGATCGTGCCGGAATTGTGCTTGAGCCGGGTAGCCACGTGCTCCGGCAATACGTTATTGAGCAGGCGGTCCGATTTCTGCCTCTCGTCCTCGACCAGGCGGTGCTGGCGCGACAGTTCCGACTGGAAGCTGTCGCGCTGTTGCACAAAATAGCGCAGCAGCAACCACATCATGGTCGAAAGGATGGTGAAGTTGAGCACGAAGAACACGGCAACCGTTCTCATCGGGATGCCGTAATCCTCGCCGCTTGCCAGATAGTAATCAAAGAAGCCCGAAACGACCGTCAGGGTGACGAACGCGAAAAACCACGGGATGGATTCTCTCGGGCCATAGCAAACCATCGCCCCGATTGGCGCAAGCAACGCCAGCAAGGCAATACCCGAGGAACTCACGAAGCTGCCGATTGCCCACTGGACCACGAAAGGAAAGAACAGAAACAGCGCCAGCTGCGCGAACCGGAAAAACTCGAAATTCTGCGTCCTCAGGTAGATATAGACGACCAGCGCCGACAAGACCTGGAAGCCGAAAGGTATGCTGGTCGGCAGTTTCAGCCCCATCCACCAGTAAATCAGCAGCCACACGATCGCAGCCACATTCATCAGGCCGCTGGCCAGCAGCAGCAGCGTCTTGCGCAGGCGCGTGGTCTCGTCGTCGTTTACATCAACCGCGGCACTGGCAAGTCTGCCAATAAACCCTGTAGAAGTGACTGCAGCAGTGGTCTTGGAGTTACCCATGGGGTCTTCGGGAGTTATCTTGCAACGGGCGGTTTATGAGGGAAACTCGCGAAATTCGACGCAACAACCATACCAATTTTCCCCGATCGCCAGTTATCATTACGCCCTTGCGGTTCGGTGCAGTTTACGGCAAACAGGCCTGGCGGAACGATACCGACGCGGTTGCGCTAAACTTGCGCTCTTTTTTCTTCTGTGAGGGGTAGCTTTAATGTCGATGGCCGACCTTGACGGCGTCATCTGGTACGACGGAAAAATGGTGCCATGGCGGGATGCAACCACGCACGTGCTGACGCATTCCCTGCATTACGGCCTGGCGGTCTTCGAGGGCCTGCGGGCGTACAAGACCTCCGACGGGCCGGCCATCTTCAGGCTGAAGGAGCACATAGACCGGCTGTTCAGTTCCGCGCACATTTACATGATGAAGATTCCCTATGAACGGGATGTCATCCTTCAGGCGTGCCGCGACGTGGTGAGGGAGAACCAGCTGGAATCATGTTACGTCAGGCCGATCGCGTTCTACGGGTCGGAAAAGATGGGGGTTTCGCCCAAGGGGGCGACGGTGCACGTGGCCATCGCGGCATGGCCGTGGGGCGCCTACCTGGGCGACGACGGCCTCGAACAGGGTATCCGCGTCAAGACGTCCAGCTATGCCCGGCACCACGTAAACGTGACCATGTGCCGCGCCAAGTATTCCGGCACCTATGCCAATTCGATCCTGGCAAACCGCGAGGCGCTCGATCACGGTTACGACGAAGCTCTGCTGCTCGACGTCGACGGGTTTGTCGCTGAAGGTGCCGGGGAAAACCTGTTCATCGTCAAGAACGGGAAACTGTTCGAACCGGAACTCACCTCAGCCCTGATGGGGATCACCCGCAACACGGTCATTACCCTTGCCCGCGAGGCGGGACTGGAAATCGAGGCCAAACGCATCACCCGGGACGACGTATACATCGCCGACGAAGCATTCTTTACCGGGACCGCAGCCGAGGTCACTCCGATACGCGAACTCGATAACCGGCAGATTGGCAACGGCAAGCGCGGCCCGATCACGGAAAAACTGCAAGCCATGTTCTTTGACGTCGTCAACGGACGTTCACCAACCCACAAGGCCTGGTTGACCCACATCTAGCTGACGGAAATGCCCACGCAGAACAATCGCCCGGCCAATCATTCGGCAAAGCCGGATCGCACGGTAGAAATCACATCGGCTGATCTGCCGCTGCATTGTCCCACTGACGCGCAGATGGTCTGGAATGCGCACCCGCGGGTATTTCTTCCGGTAGAGGATAGCGGCGAAGCGTTGTGTCCGTATTGCGGAACGCGTTACGTACTCAAAGGCGGTGCGGGCAATCCCGGCCATTAGTGTCGCACTGGTCGCCGGCGCCGGGGGCGCGTTTCGGAGCAGTCAAGTGGCCGTGGCGTCACGAGGCCGCAGCACGGGCATAGCTACCCGGCCATGACAAACGGCGCGCAGGAACCCGTGCATCGCACGCTGATCGTCGCCCCCTCATGGATCGGCGATGCCATTCTTTCCCATTCGTTGCTGGTGCCGCTTGCAACGCGGCACCCGCACTCCGCAATCGACGTGTTCGGGCCGGGTTGGGTATTGCCCGTCTACCGGCGCATGCCCGAGGTCAGGGACACGATCGAGAATCCGTTCGCTCACGGAGAACTCGCACTCGGCCAACGCCGCCAACTCGGCAAGCGTCTGGCCCGGCGGGGTTATTCGCATGCCTACGTCCTGCCAAATTCGCTCAAGAGCGCCCTGGTGCCGTGGTTTGCCGGCATCGCTTCGCGCACCGGTTACATCGGAGAGATGCGTTACGGGCTCCTGACGGACAGGCGAAAGCTGGACAAGCAAGCGCTGCCGCTGATGGCCGAACGTTTTGCCTGGCTTGCACAGCAACCGGACACCGAACTCGAGCGCCCGATCACGCACCCGCGCCTGCAGGTTGAGCCGGGGGAGTTCGCCGGGACCTGCGAGCGCCGCGAACTACCGCTGCCGCGCCGCCTGGCGTGTTTCTGCCCGGGTGCCGAATATGGCCCGGCGAAGCGTTGGCCGACGGCGCATTTTGCCGAACTCGGGCGGCAACTGGCTGCCCGCGGGTTTACCGTGTGGCTACTCGGCTCCGCGGCCGACAAGCCGGCCGGCGATGAAATCGTCCAGGCGAGCGGCAATGCGGCGACCAACCTTTGCGGGCTCACCAGCCTGGACGAGGCCATCATACTGCTGTCGGCCGCAAATATCGTTGTCACCAACGACTCGGGACTGATGCACGTTGCCGCCGCGCTCGACCGGCCCACGATTGCGATCTATGGATCGAGTTCACCGGCATTCACGCCACCGTTATCTGCGGCGGCACGGGTGGTTAAAATGGACATCGCATGCAGCCCGTGTTTTGCCCGCAAGTGCCCACTCGGACATTTCGACTGCATGACGAAACTCCTGCCGGCGACGGTGATGGAACGTATCGAGACACTTGAAATCACCACATGATCCTCACCCGTTTTGCGACTGCGCTCGAAGCACAAAACACGTTTTACACGGCGTTTCAGAACGCCGACCTCGCCCAGATGATGGCGG
>LJTS01000011.1 GCA_001304425.1 Betaproteobacteria bacterium SG8_40 | reverse complement strand
TGATTCCGCAAGGATCAGACAACAAAAAAGCCCGGGTAATCCCCGGGCTTTTTTGTTGTCTCGTGTCAGTTCTGGACTGGCTGACGCCCCGTTGATCTTGCCAACGGAGCGCTTGCGCGCCGGGTAACGCAACGACCCCTGCTATTGCGCGCTACCACGCCACACACCGCCCGGTTACTTGTTCCCGCTCGCCGCGTGTGCGCCAGGGTTGTGGTCAGGCGGTTGCGTTACTGGTCCGCCGCCGCCGTTCCACCGGTGCTGCGGCCTTGCGCTGCCTGCGGTCGGCGAGCCCTGCCCGCGTGATGAGTTGGCGCCAGAAACGGTCGCTTTGGTCCGATTTGAACTTGATGTACAAGGCTACGTGCTCGGGGTAAGCGGCCTTGGCTCCCAAGCGCGATAAATGATCCGTTGCCTGCCCCCCGGCAATCGATGGCGAATTGTCCGACTCCCAGGCGCGCATGATGGTCTGCCAGAGCGAGATTTCAAAAGGATCGTCATCCTCCTCGAAACCGTACTGCCACTTAAGAAACGATTTTTCAGCCGGAGAAAGATCCTGATCACGAATTTTCAGGCTCATTGATACCTCACAGTGCCTTCAAGGGCGGGTATGTGCGTCTGTTGCCGGCCACCGAGAAATCAGCGCCATCTCAACCTCATCAGTCGCAAAATAACACGATGCGCGCCCGGAATCGACTCTGTCGTTTAACGGGGGAACCGCAACGTTATCGGCCACCGTCCTTATGTTTGACGCCATAAGGTCCGCAAGGTTCCAGCGCGGGACCGGGCTCGTGCCCGCCCCGGAAGGCGGTTTCGTTGGGGGGGTTAATTGCGGCTTCTGAGCGCAAACACGCGCGGCAGTAGCCAGAACCACTGAATGTAACCGGCAAGCGTTGCCCCTGACCATGTCAGTAACGCCGGGCCGTAGTCTCGCCACACTGGCAGAGGCATCCCGGCGGCGCGGGCAGCTGCCCGCGCGATCGGCTCGAAATGCGGTGCCAGCCAGACCCACAGCAAGCCGGCGGGAAAGGCGAGTACTCCCATGGCCGCATCCAGAAGCTGTCGATGCTCGATGCGCTGGCCTGCGCCGTCTGTAAATCCCCAGTCAAGCCACCACACGGCGAGCGCGCCGAGACAAAGTGCCAGCCAGGTGACCTTGAGCTTGCGTTTGAGCCGGACTGTCCAGTGACGGGGGTTTACGTAATCGCTTGATCTCTTGCGTTGTTGTGCCATGGCGGTAGCGTGTTATCCAGGCACCGGCTCACGCCAGCGGCGCAACTGGCGCAGGCCGGACATGGATCGCCGTCGTCCCACGCGCCTGATTCGTTTGAATGGCAACGTGGGAAAAGGCAAACTCCGGTGAAGTAATGAAATCGGGGAAACGCAGTGCTGACAGTTCGGGAGTCATACGAGGCCTTGTACAACGGTTTTCGCTGGAACGTTCCGGAACGTTACAACATTGGCGCAGATATCTGCGACAAGTGGGCTGATGGCAGCGAGAAACCGGCGTTGGTCCATGAAACCGATGATGGTGACATCCACCGTTACAGTTTCGACAAGCTGCGGGCACTGTCGAATCGTACCGCCAACCTGTTCGCTGCGCATGGCGTAAGGCGGGGCGATCGCGTTGCGATACTCCTGCCGCAGCAGCCCGAAACCGCGCTTGCGCATATCGCTGCCTACAAGATCGGCGCCATTGCCGTGCCGCTGTTTACCCTGTTCGGCGTCGATGCACTCAGATACCGCCTGTCAGACTCCGGGGCGAAACTGATCGTAACCGACGCTGCGGGGGCAGAAAAGATCGCGCAAATTCGCGAGCACCTGCCGCAGCTCGATGTGGTCCTCTGCGTCGATGGCGCGGCACGGGGCGCTGAAGACTATCACCGGCTGTTGCACGCGGCGTCGGCTTCCTTCGCGGTGGCTGACACGCTCGCCGAGGATCCCGCATTGATCATCTACACCTCCGGCACCACTGGCGCGCCGAAAGGGGCGTTGCTGCCCCATCGCAGTCTGCTCGGCCATATGCCGGGGGTTGAAATGTCTCATGATTTCCTCGGCGTCGAAGGCGATCTGATGTGGACACCGGCGGACTGGGCGTGGATTGGCGGGTTGATCGACATACTGTTTGCGGGGTGGCACCTGGGCATTCCGGTGGTTGCGCGCCGGTTCGCAAAATTCGATGCCGAAGAGGCTTTTGACCTGATGGCGCGACACGCCGTGCGCAACGTGTTCATGCCGCCGACGGCGCTGAGGATGCTGCGCACGGTCGACAACCCGGCACGGCGCTGGAAGCTGAACCTGCGTTCGCTGGCGAGCGGCGGGGAATCGCTCGGTGTGGAGTTGTTGCAATGGTCCAGGGAAAACCTCGGCCTGACCATCAACGAGTTCTACGGCCAGACCGAATGCAATATGACCGCCTCGTCCTGTTCCACGTTGCTCGATGTCAAGCCGGGCGCCATCGGCAAGCCGGCTCCCGGCCACAGGCTTGCGGTTATCGATCGCTCGGGCAATGTCATGCCGCCGGGCGAGCAGGGGAGTATTGCGGTACACGCTCCCGACCCGGTGATGTTTCTCGAGTACTGGAACAACGAAACGGCGACGCGCGAGAAGTTCATCGGCGATTGGCTGGTCACCGGTGACCTGGGCGTAATGGATGAGCAGGGCTATCTGACCTTCGTCGGCCGCGACGATGACGTAATCACCAGTGCCGGCTACCGCATCGGTCCGGGGCCGATCGAGGATTGCCTGTTGTCGCACCCGGCCGTGCGAAATGCCGCGGTGGTTGGCAAACCCGATCCGCAGCGAACCGAGATCGTCGCGGCCTTCCTGGTGCTGCGTGAGGGCTATCGGCCAAGCGAAAAACTCACTCGCGATCTCCAGCAGCACGTGCGCTCCCGTTTGTCAGCGCACGAATATCCCCGGCAAATAAACTACGTGGACAGCCTGCCGCAAACCGCCACCGGCAAGATTATCCGCCGGGCGCTGCGCGACGCGGACAACTGAACGCAGATGCGGCATTGCGCCCTGTGGTTGCCGGCGGGGGCGTGAAGAAAGGCTGCGGAATGCCGCGGCTGCGGCGGCTGAGTCCGGTTCGGCTCGGGATCTAGATCGAATCGACGAACTTGACCAGTGCGGCACGGTCCTCCGCCGTCATATTGCGGAACAGTTCGCGTGCCGCGTGCGCCTCTCCACCATGCCAGAGGATGGCTTCAGTGACGTTGCGGGCACGGCCATCGTGCAGCAAGTCGCTGTGTCCGTTGACCGTGGCAAGCAGGCCGATGCCCCACAGCGGCGGCGTGCGCCACTCGCTGCCGGTTGCTTCGAAATCCGGCCTGCCGTCCGCGAGGTCCGGCCCCATGTCGTGCAGCAGCATGTCGGTGTAGGCATGAATGGTGATGTCTGCCGCTGCAACAATGTCGTGCGGAAGGCTCCCGGCCGGGGCCGTTCGCAATTCGGGGATGTGGCAGGTGCTGCATTGCGCCTGAGTGAACAGTTGCTCGCCTTTCCTGACCGCGGGGTCGTCCATGTTTCTTCGGGCGGGCACCGCGAGCGTGCGCAGATACAGCGAGATGTTCGTCAAGCGGCTCGGATTGACCTCCGGCCGGAAGGTGTTGCCTCGGCACCCGCCTTGCCCTCCGCACAACGATGCCGAGGGCATGTCCAGACATTCTTTCTGCGTGGACGGGCAGTTTTCCAACTGGAACATGTAAGTCGTTGCGCCGATGTCACCGATGAAGGCGGCCGCTACCTGCTGGCGCACGCTGGGCTGATTCGCCTTCCAGCCGAAACGTCCCATTGCCCGGCGCTCGTTTTCGACATCCCAGACGGTATTCGGCCTTCCGCTCACGCCTTGTTCAGCCTGGCGCTCCGCAATGGCGAGAAGCGTTTCGTCAGGCACCGCTTCGAGCAGGCCGAGGCCGACCAGTTGTGGCGCTACCCGTAGCGATGTCATGGTCCGCTCATCGATGTCGCCGAATTGCAGATCGTTGAAGATGATCTGCGGTTTGCGCAAGCTGACGATTTCACCGCCGGCCAGTTCCACCTCGCGCGGCGAGTAGGTAACGAGAACCTTACCTTCAGGAGGAACCCGGTCCTCGATTCCGCGGTTTTGCAGCTGGTCTCCGTAGTTGGGGTGGGGTGACGGGCCGCCGTGTTCGTCCGTGCCGGTTACGCTCAGGCGCACCAGCGGGCCACGCGTGGCCTCGCCGCCCTCAGCGACGGCAGGAGAGCGGCCGTTCGCCTCGTGGCAATGAGAGCAGCGGTCTTCGTTGAACGTTGGTCCCAGGCCCCACACGCCAGAGGGATCGGGCGCGACGACCCAGGCCTCGTGGAACGCTTCGCGACCGGCTGCGAAACCTGTTGCCTGCTTCTTCTTCAGTTCGGCGATCGGAAGGCTGTAGGCCGCCTTGCCGTGCTCCGCGCTGGTCCATGCGGGCCCTGCTGTGAGCGCATCCGGACGAATGATGCTGGCGGCGCCGGCGAGCAGCGCCACGGCGACCGCGGCCAACGCCGCCTTTGCCGTCAAAGCCGGCACGCGCGGCGGCACTGTGGCTCCGGCGTTCATCAATGATCGTGATCGTCGTCCCACGGGCTGTGCTTGACCTCCGGTGGTACCCATATCGTCTGGTAAACCTTCTGCAGATCCTTCTCCATTGCGAGCTCGTCGCTGACGGAGATCTTCGAATATTTTTCCTCCGTCGGGCCGTTGAACCGTTTGGTGTTCAGGCTCGGTGCGGAAATCAGCTTGCGTAGCTCGCCTTTGCACTTCTGGCAGGTGTCCGGGCGTGGGTCGTTTATTCCGTGTTTGGTCTTGTAGATGACTTTGCACGGATCACATGCGTACTCGTAAATCGGCACTGCGGTTGCTCCCTTTTTGGGCGGCCTCCAATCGGCTGAGGCCTCAATCATAATGCTGGCTGACAATAAAACAAAAGGGGCCGACTCCGTTGCCGGAATCAGCCCCGTCGCGCTGAAGTTCTGGTGAACCTTACGCGGTTGCCGTCGCCGTCAGTTCGGCTTTGGCCGACATTGCGCTCTGCTTGTCGATGCCCCAGATGCGGGCAGCGTTTTCGCCGAACACCTTGCGGCGGATCTCCGGGGTGATCTTCGGATAGCCGTGGCCCTCGATGAGTTCATCGGGGATCTGGAACTTGCGGAAGGCCTCGATTTGCCACTGCGGGTTGCCCCACAGCAGTGAATCGGTACCCCACAGGACGTAGTCCGGCCCGAGATCGCGCAACAGCGTGCCCAGCACATGGGCGCATTCCAGCGGACGGCTCGTGACCGTCGCCGCGAATGTCGAACCAATTTCGCAATACAGGTTCTTGCGCTGCGGCTTGAAGCCCTTCAGTGCCGCCAACTCATTGTGGTACGGCCACGCCGAGTGGTAGGCAATGAAGTTCAGGTCGAGGAAATCGTCCGCGGCCGCGTCGAAATCTTCGCAGTGGGCGTAACGCGCATAGAACTGCCCGAAGGGGATGCCCTTGTGGCAGCCGATGTTCTTTACGCCAAGCTTGCGGCACTCTTCCCAGATCGGATATGCGAGCTTCTCATCGTCGAACCACCAGCCCTTCTGCGGGGTGGCGTCAAACGTGTAGAGCTTGAGTCCCGAAATCTTGTAGTCGGCCACGTACATGCGCAGGCGGTCGAGTGTCTCTCCCAAGCCCTGGTTGGGCGTCAGTCCGCCAGCCAGCATTATCGTGCTCTTCGGCCACTTGTTGCGCACGCCGACCTGATATTCCATCGGGATCATGTCCTCGCCGCCGTAGTGCTCGCGGAAGCCGAACGGATTGAACACGCCCACCGTTGTGTCGCTTTCCTCCAGAATCAGCTTGCCGTAATTCTCGACGTTCATGTCGCGCGTGCCATTCGCCATGCCGAACGCCTTGCCGAGGTCGTCCAGCAGCTGCACGAACCACATGCCGCGCTCTGAGGTGTTCACACCGAGTTGGTAGTGTCCGGGCCGGGTGCAAACGTGCGTATGGACATCGACAATGAAGTCGCTGCTGGCGCGTGCGAGGTGAATCGCCTCGTTCTTGGCATCGATGTCAGCCGCTTCGGCAGCGCCGACTTCGAAAAACCGCTTTCCGGTAACTTCGTTCGCGGCCAGCATTGCTGCCGAGAATCCAAGCGAGGACTTGATGAAGTTGCGCCGCGTCATGCCGGCTGCCTTCGCCTTCTCGTCCATCTTCTTGGATATCTGCGGACCCATGTTGCCCGTCATGAACAGCGAGGTGCCGATTTCGTCGGCCTTCAGCGGGTCGGTTGGCATTTCCTCCAGACCCTTGAAGTGATTCAGGATGTTGAACTCCATTTGGCGCTCTCCTCCTCAGGTGGTTTTTGTCGTTTATATGGTCGCCGGCGCGCCCTTGTTACACCGGCAACCCACTCAGCGTTTTGCAGTGCGGTTGTTTTGCTGCGGTGTTTACTTCGAGGCTCAGGCAACATTTACGCTAGCCCCCCTCTAATCGGTATGTCAACGTGCTGAGCGTGCTTTTTTGCTGAACCGCGGAGAAAAATTACGAAGGGGGTGGAATTTTGCGGTATTTGGCACTCTCCCCCGAGTACTGCCAGACAATTATGCAAAGCCAGGGGAGGCACCATGCTGCGCTGCGCAATACTTGCCGCGGGCAACAAGCCTGTTTCAGCTGAACAAGCGCAACTGCCTGGTGGTAAAACACGTCGCATCCGCATCCGGTCGGATGACGATTGGGGCGATCGAGCGTATGCCGCGGGTAACGTGCGCATGCATTACCGGTTCGCGGGTGATGACGCGAAAATCGAGACCTGATGTTGCCGTGCACGCGTGATCGCGCAGTGCCGGACTCCGTTCACGCTCGAGCCTTTCCGGTCGTTCCGCGCGGATTTCACCCAATGTGTTCGCCGTGCGGGCGGCTTGTGCGGTAATTGCGTTAGTCTTGCGCGGATGGCGCGCGATGTCCGCGCTTGCGGAGGCTGTGGCTGTTTGCGAGGCCGAAGGCAGGACTCGGGGCCGGGGCTTCGCGGAAAGCGGTGGTTCGCTGTCGGTGACGGCGTGCTTTCATGCATCTGCCTGCTTGCGCTGACCAAACGCGGCAGATTGAGTCGTTGGCTAACGACGCCAACCGGGTTCGACGGGCGTGGTTCGGGCTGATGCCGAAATGACATGTCGTAATTTAACAGTCGGCTAGCGGGCGCTTGTCGCCGGAACGCGACAAAATCCGCAGTTCGTTGCGCCTGGCGCAAGGGTTGCAGGTTGTTGTGCGCAGGGGCGGCTTTTTCCGGAACATTTGCGCCCGCAAAAACGGGCGGGTAGACAATTGCACCCGCAAAAGCGGGCGGGTAGCCGAAGGCCAGCGATGGCCGCCCAAATCCCGATACAAGGGGGAATCATGTCGTTCACACAAGCAATTCTTATCTGGCCGGAACGGCCGGCGCTGTCTTTTCTGGTGCTGTTCGTGATCGCTGTGCCGTTTCTCTACGTTGCGCGCGATCCGGTACATGCCCTGATCGGCAAGTTGGTGCGCACCGTCACCAACCCGTTGCGGCTCATTGCGCGCTGGCTATCCGGTTGCGCGCTCCGGATGCGTGAGCGCAACCGCGAAGTGCTGTTCTCTCTTGGAAGCAACGAGATGCGCCTGTCGATCGAACGCGAGTTCGAGCGGGTCACAACGCTCGTTCAGCGCGATCTCGAAGGCTACCCGGCATTACAGCGAAAGCTCATGGACGAGATCGCCGTGATCGAGGAAGACTACAGGAAAAGCGGCGAGGTTCCGCCGCCGCCCCCGGAGTGGGTGAAGGCGGTAGAGGGCTTTGCAAAGATCAAGAACAACGGTGACGGTGTGGTCGAGCGAATACTCGCCGACATTCGTGATTCGATAGAGGATATCTACAAGAAGATCGTTGCCGAGTACCGGGGCGCCTACCAGGAGCGCCACCACATCCTCAAACGCTCCCTGCCATTCTGGCGCACGGCCAACCAGACCCTTTTGCGAGTGGAGCGCAACATCACCGGCCTGCACGACAGCGCGGCAAAAATAGATGCCAACGTCATCAAGCTGCAAGGAATCTTTGGCAAGAGCAACAAGACCGAGAATGTCCTGACGTCCTCGGCCTCGACCCAGTTCTTCATTTCCGCGTTGGTCATGCTGATCGCGGCCGGCGGTGCCTACGTCAACTACAAGCTCATATCGTTGCCGATGTCGGCAATGGTAGGCGGCGGGGACTACATCACCGCAAATCTGCGCGCGGCCGAGGTGGCGGCCCTCGTCATTATCCTGTTCGAAGCCCTGATGGGCCTGTTCTTGATGGAAACCCTGCGTTTTACCAGCCTGTTCCCGCTCGGAAACATTACCGAGAAAATGCGTGGTTACCTGATGTGGGCGTCCCTGATCATCCTGGTAGTGCTTGCCGGCGTCGAGGTCGCGCTTGCCGTCATGCGCGACGCGATTGTCGCGGCGGACGTGGCGTTGAAACAATCGCTTGGTGGCGGCGAAGCCGCCGTAGCAGCCGAAGCCGGATGGGTTACCAGGATACCGACGTTCGGGCAGATGATTCTCGGATTCACGCTTCCTTTCGCGCTCGCGTTTGTGGCGATCCCGCTGGAGTATCTGATCAATTCCGGGCGCGTCGTGCTGGGTGTGCTGCTGGTGCAACTGTTACGCGGTGCGGCTTTCGTCACGCGGTTATTTGCGAATCTGGTACGAGAAGCCGGTAAATTGGCGACTGGCTTCTATGACATCCTGATTTTTGTGCCGCTGGCGATTGAACGTTGGGTGAAGCGTTCGCGCGAACAGAATCCCGGTGCGGGCAAGGTGCGGCCGGTACCGACGTTTGAAAAGCAAGCCGCGGGGAGATGAGCATGAGTCGTTGTGCAACCAGGAAAATTGCCAGATTCGGCGTGGCGTTACTGGTCGCGGGAGGGTTGTCAGCCTGCGGCAACCAGCAGGACTACCATCATTCGGTATACATGCTGGTCGACACCTCCGGGACTTACTCCGAACAGGTCGGCAAGGCGCAAAACGTCGTCAACTACCTGCTCGGAACCCTGCAACCCGGTGACTCGCTGGCGGTCGCGCGCGTCAAGAGCCGAAGCTTCAGCGAGAAGGATATCGTCGCGAAGGTGGCGCTCGATACGGATCCGATGCAGGTAACGGCGCAAAAAAAGGCTTTCGCCGAGAAGATCAACCAGTTTGCCAAGTCGACCGGCTCCGCTAACGGCAGCCGCTACACGGACATCAGTGGCGGTGTCATCCAGGGCGCAGAGTTTCTGAGGGAAACCGGGGCCGGCCGCAAGACGATCATTATCTTCTCTGACATGCAGGAAGAACTCGACTACAAGACGGTGCGCGATTTTCCGATCAAGCTCGATGGCATTCGCATCATTGCGTTGAACGTCACCAAGCTGGAAACCGACAACATTGACCCGCGGCGCTACATCGACCGCCTGGATTGGTGGGAGCAGCGCGCGCTGGCAGCTGGCGCGTCTGAATGGAAGGTAGTGAACGACATGGAGCATCTGGACCGCGTCTTCTCAACGCGCGGCTGACCAGTCCGGTAGCATGCAGGGCGGCGCAAACACCGGCGTGTTTGCGCAGCCGGTTACATTACAGTCGGCGCTTCGCCGGCGACGGTGGTACGGCGCATGTCCCGTACCTCAACGGTGTCATCGAAGCGGCGCGCCCGGTGCATGGTGCGCCGGTTGTCCCACATCACCAGATCGAACGGTCTCCAGCGGTGCGTGTATACGAATTCAGTCCGGGTCGCGAACTCGGTGAGTTCCTCGAGCAGCACGCGCGCCACCGGGGTTGGCCAGCCCTCGATCTTCCCGGCATGTGCGGACAGAAACAGGGACCGGCGGCCGTTGCCGGGGTGTACGCGCACCAGCGTCTGGAGAACCGGCTTGAAATTGGCTTTTTCTTCATCGGTGAAGTCTCCGAAACCCAGCCTCCCGCGCGAGTACAGAAGCGAGTGCTCGCAAATGAGCCCCTCGATCTCCTTCTTCGTGTTCTCATCCAGGGCATCGTAAGCGGCGCACATGTCGGCAAATTGGGTCTCGCCGCCGATGCGTGGCACCACCCGGGCCGAAAGCAACGAGAGCTTGGCCGGGACGGCGCGGTAGGAACTGTCCGAGTGCCAGAACCGGTTGCCAAGGTTGAACATGCGCTGGCGGCTGCCGGCATCGAGGATGTGGTCCCCGCGGTCGAGGTTGGAGATGTCGGCCATGAACCTGCCGAGGCGGCGATCCTCATCTTTGGTGATGTTGGTTTTCAGGTCCGGCACTTCCAACGCGCCGAATAACTGGCTGAAGCCGGCCTGTTGTTCGTCGGTAATGTTCTGGTCGCGAAACACGAGCACGCCGTGCTCGTTTATTCCGTCTTCGATGATCGTTCTCTCGTCATCGCTGATCGGCGTGCTCAGGTCGACACCGGACACTTCGCCGACAAAATGCGGGTGAATCCGGACAATCTTGATCGACATAGCTGACTCCCTGATTTCTTCGTTCGCCGTGCGGGTATCCCGTGCGGTTGGTCTTGTCGCGCCGACTTGCAATTCTACTTGGCCAGTGCCCCGTCACTGACGAACGGATTGGAGCGTCTTTCCTCCCCAAAAGTGGACACGGGGCCGTGTCCGGGAACAAAGGTAATGTCATCGCCCAGCGGCCAGAGCTGCGTCGTGATCGAGCGGATCAGTGTCGGCAGGTCCCCGCGCGGAAAATCGGTGCGGCCGATCGAGCCCTTGAACAGTACGTCGCCAACGAAAGCCAGCCGGTACTGATGCTGGATGAACACCACGTGGCCGGGCGTATGTCCGGGGCAGTGGCGGACCTCCATGGCGATGTTTCCGAAACGGACCTCGTCACCGGATTCCAGATAACGGTCGGGAACAAACGCCTGCAACGGCGGAAAGCCGAATTGCCTGCCTTGCTCCGGCAACTGGTCGATCCAGAACTGGTCATCGGCGTGCGGGCCCTCGACGGGCAAATCAAGCCGTTGCACGAGTTCGGCGGTGCCGCCGCAGTGGTCGATGTGGCCGTGGGTGAGAAGGATTTTCTCAAGGTTTGCTCCGGCGCGCTCGACTGCATCGAGCAAGGTATCAACGTCGCCCCCGGGGTCCACCAGTGCCGCCCGGTTCGTGTCTTCGCAAACGAGCAACGAGCAGTTCTGCTGAAATGGCGTAACCGGGATAATGGCGACCTTCATTTCTTCTCCAGTGCCATGGCCAGCCGTTCGATGCCTTCTTCCAGACGCGTGGTGCTGGCGGCAAAACACCAACGGATAAAGCCTTCGCCTTCGGGTCCGAACGCTATTCCCGGGGCCAGCCCGAGTCCGGCCGAATCGACCAGTCGTTTACAGAATGCAAGGCTGTCTTTGGCGTCCGGGGCCCGGAAAAATGCATACATTGCCCCCGACGGTACGCTTGCCTCGATTCCCGGCAGCGCCATCAGGCGTTCGAGCAAGAAGTCGCGCGCGCTCTTCAGGCGCGCATTGAATTCGTGCACCGCCTGCTCACCCTGTTCCAGCGCCCGAATGCCGGCGCGCTGTACGAATCCCGGAGCGCAGGACGTGTTGTACTCGATCAGTGTTGCCACGTTGGATGAGAGTTCTTCGGGTATCACCATCCAGCCAAGCCGCCAGCCGGTCATTTGCCAGGCTTTGGAAAAGGTGTTGGTGCTGACGAGGCGGTCTTGCGGATCGGAAATATCCAGAAATGAGGGCGCCACGCCTTGCCTGTTTCCGAAATACAGCCGCTCGTAAGCATCGTCGGCCAGTATCCATATGCCGTGGCGGCGGCAGTGCTCGAGGATGGCGCGTTGCGACTCAACGTCGATGGTCCAGCCGGTCGGGTTATTGGGCGAGTTGATGTAAACCGCCGTGGTGGCGGGTGTCAGCGTGTCCAGCAGCCGCTCGAGGTCCAGGGTCCAGCCTTCGGAGGAGAAGGTCAGCGGGAACGAAACCGATTCGGCGCCGAGAATCTTGGGAATTTCCACCAGATTGGGCCAGACCGGGGTCACGGTGACGATGCGGTCTCCCGGGCCGGCCAGCGCCTGGGTGGTAATCATCAAGGCCGACATCCCCGAGTTGGTTACGGCGATGTTCTCGACGCCCGTTGCGCCACCGGTCCTGCCGTGCAAGCCGCTCACATAGCGAGCGATCGCTTCGCGCAGCGGATTGATACCGAGGTTCTCGGTGTAGAAGGTTTCGCCAGCATCCAGCGCGTCGACGGCGGCACGCCGGATCAACTCCGGGGTGACCTGATCCGGTTCTCCAAACCAGAAAGCCAGCAGGTCCGGCCGGCCCATCCCGGCGTTGGCGACTTCGCGGATTCGCGATACGTTGAGTTGACGAACCGCCTCGCGGGCGGTGAGTTGCCGATTGCGCATGTGTTTCTGGAAGCAAAGAGCAGCATTGTCGCACGCTGTACCCGGGCAGGAAATGCGCTGGGCATGCACGTTGTTCCCGACCAAAAAAAACCGGCTACCTGGGTAGCCGGCAAAGTGGTGAGAGCGCGTTTACTCCTCTGGACCGGAGTTGCGCTCCACCTTTCGGGACTTCTTGGAAATATCGTCTGGTTCTGTTCGGGTGCCGATCCGGCACTGGATGATCTGATCGTTGCGCGTTGCGCTGTTCTTGAGCGCATCGATCAAGGAGAAATGCGAGATGTCCTTGCCATTGCGCCGGGCAGGGGCGGAAGGCGTTGTTGTATTCAGGTCGGCATGAGGCGCCGATTCAGGAGACGGATGTCGCATGGCTGTTCTCTCCCACTGCATTTTTCTTTGTTGATTATGTTGACGCGTGCAGTCTGGTTTGCATGCCGGTTCGAGTAAATCGTTTTGCCAATGGTTGATGCGGGGGACGCTGTTGGTATCAAATAGCGGCACTTGGGCTCGGGACAGGGGATTGTGGGATGTCAGAAACAGCCGCCATGGTGAGTGGGCTGAAACGGATACTGAAAATGCGGCGTATCAACTACGTACACGTGGCGCAAGCGCTGGATCTGAGCGAGGCAACGGTCAAGCGCATGTTTTCGAAGAACGAATTTTCGCTGCAGCGTTTCGAACAGGTATGCCGGTTGGCCGACGTCACCGTCGCCGAACTGGCGAGGGAAGTAGACAACGAAAAAAACTACATCAGCCAGTTAACCGAAGAGCAGGAGCGGCGCGTTGTTGGCAACACCAAGCTTTTCATCGTTGCCGTCTGCGTGTTGAACCATCTCACGCTCGAGCAGATCATCGCCATCTATGACCTGTCGGAGGCTGAGTGCGTCCAGCTGCTGCTCGAACTGGACCGCATCCATTTCCTGCAACTGTTGCCAAACAACCGGATCAAGCTACTGGTTTCGAGAACATTTTCGTGGCGTCCCAATGGCCCGATACTGCAATATGTGAAGGAAACCGGGGCCGAGGATTATTTCCGGTCGCGATTTGACGGACCCGGTGAGCACGTTACGTTGATCAACGCATTGTTGTCGCCGGCCTCGTCGACGCAGATTATCGGCCGGCTGAAGCGCATTGGCCGCGATTTCGCCGAGATGCACGACGATGACAAGCATTTGCCTCTCGGGGAGCGCCGTCCGGCCAGCCTGTTGCTTGCCATTCGCCCCTGGGAGCCGGAAGCGTTCAAGAAGTTGCGGCGTTGATCGGCCGGCGTATAATGCAAATAATTCTCAATACGGTAACAGGTCTGTTCTGGTGTCAGCAGCGATGAATTCCGGGTCCAGGCGGCTTTCCGACTTGCCGTTGGGTGTCCCGGCGCGTGTCAGCCACGTTGAAGACCGCACGTCGGCCGACATGATCGCGGCCCGCTTGCGCGACCTGGGTTTTGTCAAGGACGAACCGGTGCTGATCGTGGCCGCCGGTCCCATCGGCGGCGACCCGTTGTTGGTGCAGGTTGGTTTCACGCGCTTTGCGTTGCGCCACGGCGAGGCCAGCAGAATACTGGTCGATCCTGCGGAAGGCTGAACGGCGTCATGGCAGAAATGCGTATCGCACTGGTCGGTAACCCCAATTGCGGCAAGACCGCCTTGTTCAACCTTCTGACCGGGAGCCGTCAGAAGGTCGGCAACTATGCCGGGGTTACGGTTGAGCGCAAGTCCGGGCGGTTGACGACGCCGTCGGGGCGAACGCTGGAAGTACTGGACCTGCCCGGCGCCTATACCCTTGCGGCGAGCAGCCCGGACGAGGAAATCACGCGCGATATCTGTCTTGGCCGTTTTTCCGGCGAAGCGCAACCCGACGCCATCGTCTGCGTGGCCGACGCGACCAACCTGCGGTTGCATTTGCGCTTCGTGCTTGAATTGCAGCGGCTTGGTTTGCCCATGATTCTGGCGCTGAACATGAGCGATGCCGCGCAACGGCGCGGCATTCGTATCGACGTTGCCCGGCTGCAGAAAGAACTGCGCGTGCCGGTGGTCGAGACCGTAGCGGTACGGCGCGGCGGCGCGGCGGAGCTCGTTGCACAAATAGAAAAAGAACTCCCGCCGGTACCGGCGGCCTTGCCCGAAAATGCCGACCTTCACGCCGAGGTCAAGCGCATACTTGGTGAGGCCGTGACCATGCCCAGTCGTACCGCGAGCATGGACGAGGCGCTTGACCGAATCCTGTTGCACCCGGTAGCCGGCCTGGCGATCCTCGCTGTGGTGATGTTCTTCATGTTCCAGGCGGTGTTCGCCTGGGCGGCGCCTTTCATGGAAGGCATCGACAGCCTGGTCGGGATTGTCGGCTCCTTTTTCGAAACCGTCTTACCCGACGGGCCGCTGCGCGGCCTGCTGGTGGAGGGAATCATCGGCGGCGTTGGCAGCGTGATCATCTTTCTGCCGCAGATCCTGTTCCTGTTCCTGTTCATTCTCATCCTCGAGGAGACGGGCTATCTGCCGCGGGCTGCGTTTCTGCTCGATCGCATGATGGTCGGGGCGGGACTCACCGGGCGCTCTTTCATCCCGTTGCTGTCGAGTTTTGCCTGCGCGATTCCCGGCATCATGGCCGCGCGCACCATTCAGGACCCGCGCGACCGCATTGCCACTATCCTGGTCGCGCCGCTGATGACCTGTTCGGCCCGGTTGCCCGTCTACGCGTTGCTGATCGGCGCGTTCATTCCGCAGACAACCGTGTTGGGCATGTTCAACCTGGGCGGCTTGGTTCTGTTCGGCCTTTATATCGCCGGTATCGTCGGTGCGCTCGCCGTCGCATTCGTCATGAAGCGCCTGCGCCGAAGCAATGAAGAGCATGCGCTGATGCTGGAGTTGCCGGCCTACCGGCTGCCGTACCCGCGCGACATCTTGATCGGACTGTGGGAGCGGGCCCGCATGTTCATGGTGCGGGTTGGCAAGATCATATTGTCGATCACGGTGATCCTGTGGATTCTGGCGACCTACCCGACACCGCCTGCCGACTGGGCTGGTACCGCCATCGATTACAGTTTTGCCGGCAGGATCGGCCATTCGGTCGAATGGCTGTTCGCGCCGATCGGGTTCAACTGGCAGATCTGTGTTGCGCTGATCCCCGGACTCGCGGCCCGGGAAGTGGCGGTGAGCGCGCTTGGAACCGTGTACGCGATTTCCGCGGCAGCCGAAGACCCGACTGCCCAACTGTTGCCGATCATTTCATCGCAATGGTCGCTCGCGACGGGCATGTCCCTGCTTGCCTGGTACATTTTCGCGCCGCAGTGCCTGGCAACGCTTGCGGTGATGCACCGCGAGACCAACTCCTGGGGCGTGGTGGCGGCCGCCGTCATATACCTGTTCGGTTTGGCGTACCTCGCATCGTTCATCGTTTATCGCGTGGCGAGTCTGCTGACATGACCAACTACGCCGTTGTCGAAACCGTTCTCGTGGTCCTGATCGGAGTGGCCAGCGCCTGGCAGGTGATGCGGGTGCTGATGCCGCGAGCGACGCAACGCCTGCGCGCGGTAATCTCGAAGCGCCCGCAGGCAGACGGGCTGCCCGCTACGGGCGGCGGTTGCGCGGCCGGGTGCAGCAGCGGTTGCAACGGTTGCGGTGCCGCCGCGGGCATCGATCAGTCCCTGTCGGCGCATCGGAAACCGTCTCGCTGATCCGCTCCCGGCTGTTTGTCTGGCCCGGTTGTCGCGCGTGGACGGCGGCCATCGCGTGAACAATCGCCTTCTACTGGCGCGATTTGACTGGGTGGGTGTCCGTTGGCTAGCATCCCTGCCTCAAACTGAGGGGAATACATAATGGCTACGCAGCAATACCAGAATTACATCGCAGGCGAGTGGGTCAAAGGGTCCACGACGTCGCGCGATATCAATCCATCGGACACTTCGGACATCGTCGCCGAATACGCCCAGGCCGACAAGGTTCAGACCGAAACCGCGATAGAAGCAGCCCGGCAGGCAGCGCCCGCCTGGGCAAACTACGGCGTTCAGGCGCGGGCCGACCTGCTCGAAAAGATTGGCAACCAGATTCTTGCCCGGCGCGAAGAAATCGGCACCTTGCTCTCGCGCGAGGAGGGCAAGACCTTGCCTGAGGGCATCGGCGAGGTCGTTCGTGCTGCGAACATCTTCAAGTTCTTCGGCGGCGAGATCTTGCGCCGCTCCGGTGAATTGCTGCCCTCGGTGCGGCCGGGGATCGACGTCGAGCTGACGCGGGAGCCGCTCGGGGTGGTCGGAATCATTGCCCCGTGGAATTTTCCGGCGGCTATCCCGGCGTGGAAATGCGCA
>LJTS01000242.1 GCA_001304425.1 Betaproteobacteria bacterium SG8_40 | reverse complement strand
CGTAAACAAGATATTTTCACCAGCCATTCAATACTGCCAATCACTCAGAAGCGCTCTTCACCCGGGAGCACGGGTCTTCAAAGCCGTACATGTTGCACATGCGCGGACGGCGCACGCGTGTGTTCGCCTCGCGATCTCCGCTGCCCGGCCCGATCACGATGCATCCGTCAGGGCATCCACGGCACCATCTCGGATGCGCCGCCCGGCGCGAACGGTACTTCGATCAGCCATGTGCCACCGGCCTTGTTGGCCCGTGCCACGGCATCCCCAACCCGGTCCGCGGGAACGCGCTCACTGTTGACACCGAACGCCGCGCCGAGTTTTGCGAAGTCCGGATTCGCCAGCGCCGAGCCGATATGACGACCACCGAACATGCGGTCCTGGTACTTGCGGATGGCACCGAAGGCATTGTCGTTGAACACCAGCGCGATCAGGTCGAGATTCAAGGCGCGTGCGGTGGCAAGTTCCTGCACGGTGAACATGAAACCGCCATCTCCCGAAATCGATACGACCGTCTGCTTCGGGCACGCCAGTTTGGCACCGATTGCCGCCGGCAGCGAATAACCGAGTGTGCCGTAGGTGCCGGGATGTATCAGCGTCCGGGGATGATAGGTGTCCATCAACAATGGCATCCAGTAACCGACCAGGGTCAGATCGTCGACGAAGATCGTGTCGTCGGGCAGCGCGGAACGAAGGCTCTCGATCACCTCCAGCACCGGGCCCGCCTGATCCGCCAACCTCGCCCGTTTCTTTTCGCGAAACGCATCGACATCGAACCAGCTTTGCGCTGGCTGGTCCTCGCCCAGCGCATCGGCCAGGGCGGCTAGCGCCAGGCTCGCGTCCGCGACAACGCCAACCTCGACGGCGCGACGTTGTCCGACGATCAACGGGTCGATGTCGATCTGGACGATACGCTGCGGGAACCGCGCGCCGACGTTGACATCCGACACGACGTCGATGCGCGAGCCCACCACCAGCGCCAGGTCCGCCTGTTCGAGCAGATCATCGTAGAGATCAAACCTGCCCCAGCCGTCGCCGAGCGCCAGCGGATGCCGGTCGGAGATCGCACCACGCCCGAATACGCTGGTCACCACCGGCGCGCCCAGCAATTCCGCCACTCGCGCCAGAACGGGCGCGGCGGCCGGACTGTCGGCACCACCGCCGGCATAAATGAACGGGCGCTTGGCCGAGCGCAGTGCCGCCGCGGCGCGGGCGAGCGCATCCGGGTTGCCCGCCGGGCGCACGTCCTGTGCGTGCGGGTGGATGGTCACGTCCGCTTCGCCGTTCTGCACGTCAAGCGGCATTTCAATGTAGGCGGGACGCGGGCGCTGGCAACGCATCGCGCGCACCGCTTCGCGCACCACGGCCGGCACGTCCGCCGCTGCCGACACCCGGGTCGCATAGCCGCACACCGACGCCGCGACGTTGACCGAATCGCGAAGTTCGTGGAAGTGCCCGCCTTCGCGCTCCAGTTGGGCCAACGCGTTCTGCCCGCCGAACACAAGCATCGGCGCGGACTCCGAATACGCCATGCCCATCCCGCTCAGCGCGTTGGTCAGTCCCGGCCCGGGAACCACGAAACTGGCGGCAATTCGCCCCGAAGCACGCGCGTAACCCGCTGCCATCAGCGTTGCGCCCTGCTCGTGGCGAACCGTAATCATCTTGAGCGCCTTGTCCTGATAGGCCCCGTCGTACAGCGGGCTGTTATGGGTCCCGACGATGCCGAAGACATGTTCGATGCCTTCGGCCTTCAAGGACGCGGCAACCGCTTTCCCCCCTGTCATGCGCGCCATATTCCCTCCGGTTCGGTTTGATCTGGCAAACAGCGTAGTTTACCGACCCCGGCGCACAATCGCTGGCTCTTTGCACCAGCGCGCATATTTAGACAAGGATTTGCTTCTCGGGGAAAATGCGGCTAAACAGGCTGGGTGATCGGCCGCTGGGTCATGGCCGGACTATGGCCGCGGGTGCTGCTTAAGGATGTGGCGCCACAATCTTGCTGCAAGCGAACCGGTACAAACGGTTGCTGCGCGACAATGTCCGGCATTGCCGCTGATCAAATTGATTCGCTTCGCCATCACGTGGATCAGGTGACCGCCTTCGTCAACCATGCGGGCCAGCATGCACGGTAAGGGCGAAAACCTGCTTGCCAAAAACACATTGAGGAGAAAACAGCATGGATATGCAACTGACCGATCGCCGCGCCCTGGTTACCGGATCCACCTCCGGAATCGGCTACGCCATCGCCCGCGCCCTCGCCGCCGAAGGCGCACAGGTCACATTGACGGGACGTACCCGGGCCGGGGTCGACGAAGCATTGAAGAAACTGCGCAAGGAAGTGCCGGGGGCCAAGGCCGGCGGCGTTGCCGCCGACTGCGCCACTGCCGCCGGCGCGGAGAAGGTGTTCGCCGAGGTTCCGGACACGGAAATCCTCGTCAACAATCTCGGCATCTACGAACGCAAGGATTTCTTCGACATCCCCGACGGGGACTGGCAGCGCATGTTCGAGGTCAATGTCATGAGCGGCGTGCGTTTCACCCGTTTCTACGCCGCGAAGATGGTGGAGCGGAAATGGGGCCGCGTGGTATTCGTGTCGAGCGAATCCGGGTTGAACATTCCGCCCGAGATGATTCATTACGGCTTCAGCAAGACGGCCCAACTGAGCATTTCGCGCGGCCTGGCAATGGCGCTCGGCGGCACCGGCGTGACCGTCAATGCGCTGCTGCCGGGACCGACGCGCACCGAGTACTCTGACAAGATGCGCGAGCAGCGGGCCAAGGCGGCGGGCATCCCGATGGCGGAATTCGAAAAAACGTTCTTCGAGAAGCACCGGCCAAGCTCGATCCTGAAGCGCTTTGCCGATAGCGATGAAGTCGCGCCGCTGGCTGTCTATCTTTGCAGCCCGCTGTCGGCGCTGACGAACGGCGCGGCCTTGCGGGTCGAAGGGGGCATCGTCAACCAGATCACCTGAGCGCTGATCGCGCGCGGTCAGCCCTGACGGCGGCATCGCCGGCGCCGGTTCGCCGGTACCGGATCAGCAGCGCCGAACGGGGGTCGGGCCGGTCGCCATGCTGGTATCAGGCCGGACTCTCCGCTCCGGCTACAGCGCGGCTGGCCGCGCGATGCGTGCGCCAGCATCCGGAGTCGATGCGCTCGGCCATCATCGAACGGTCGCCTGCAACATAAGTCCAGGCGAGCCGGCGCGCTCCGCGGGCAGTGACGACTTCGAGCAGCGTGCGCACGTACTCGTGCCCGTCGCGTGCATAGCCGTGAAACACCTCCACTTCATCGAGCGTCTCGAGTACCGGCCCGGTATCGGGGAACCGCGCAAATTCGCCGCGCACCAACCCGGCGGGCTCGTCGCCGTGCACATCGAGCATCGGGTAGTCCGCCGCGGTCGCATGCAGGCGTCCGTGCGCGTGCGCTGCATCCAGTTCCGCCGGCTTGTGCCGCTCAAGCGCGGCGTGCCGCGATTCGCCGCGCATGAGGGTGCCGTAAACAAAGACGCTGTCGACTTCCGACTCCGCACGCTCGTTTACCGCCGCTTTCTCGTACTGATGCGACGGCAGCCCGAACGCAGCGAGGCCGCGACGCACGATCCCGGTATATTCATCCGAAGGTGCAACGAATCCGTCCTCGGTGCGCTGCCGGGTGACCTGATAGGTAACGACCGGGACGGTGCGGCCGCCGGCAACGATGGCCATGTGCGAGATACGCCGGTAGCAGCCGGCCGCCACGCTTTCCTTCAGATCCAGAACTTCCCAACCGTGGTCGCTGACTTCGAACAGCGCGCCATGCACGAAATGTCCCTTGCGCTCACGTATGTTCAGCGCGCCGCCGCTGCGCAGCACCGAGCGGTAGTTGAACACGAGTTCGCAATCGGGCAGGAGCGCCGGCCCGATCGGCTGCATGGACTTCGGGTTCGCGTTGTGGCGGGCGCAGAACTCACGCCAGTTCCGTGCATCGAGATTGGAGCCGTACGCAAAATAGATCGCCATGGTCAGGCCTTCAATCGCCGGCAGAAACCCATCTTCGCCCAACGCGATCGTGCACGCGGAACGTCCCGCAACGGCTCACGATGCCGGCCAATGCATGTCACTTTACGTCGGACAGGACGTGAATGGTGCGGCTGGCGATCAGATCCTTGACCTTCGCCGCATAGGATGCCATGTGCGGGGCCGCCGCGTGTGCCTTGAGCGCATCGGCGCTTTCCCATTTCTCGATCACCATGAAGGTATCCGGGCCCAACGGCGTCTGGAAACTGCCGAAGTCGGCATCGATTACCGGACCGTACTCAATGCACCCGTTCTCGGCCCGCACCGAGGCCAGGTTGTCCCGTGCGGCATCCAGAATCTTCTGACGCTGGCCGGGCTTGGCGGTAATAACTGCGACGACATGAATCATTTCGAACCTCCGGAAGATTGACGGTACATATTGCGATGTTAACGCCAACGAGGTGCAAACCGGAATCCGGTGCCTGGCGCAGACCCGCGCAGGCCGACAGCGCGCGGCGTCGTCTCCGTCTGCTCGTGCCGTAAACTGCCGATGACGGGTGTTCCCCGTTCAATCGCCCGCAGCGGCCTTCGCTTCCAGCTGTGCGTAATCGACAGGCGCTTCGTGCAGCAACTGATGGCGGCTCTTCTCTACCCCCTTGACGATGGCGACGACGGCTTCGTTGTATGGAACTGCCAGGCCCAACGCATGCGCTTCGCGCACCAGGGCACCGTTAATGGCGTCGATCTCGGTGCGCCGCCCCTGTTCCACATGCTGAAGCATCGACGGTTTGTTGAAGCGCAGTTTGGAGTGATGCAGGATCTTTGCGCGAGGATCGGCTTCCGACAGCTTCCAGCCCTTGGCCTCCACAACGCGCATGACCTCATCCATCATGTGCCCCTGTAGAGCCCTGAGTTCGGGGGTGCGATACACCTCTCCGCTACGCAGTCCGGTCACCGCGGCAATCGCGTTGACGCCACAGTTGAGGACGAACTTTCCATACACATAAGACATCGGGTCGGACACCACCTCGGTTTCGATCTGCGCCGCATTGAGCATGTCGGCCACGGCGACGATACGCTCGCTCCGGCTTCCGTCCAGT
>LJTS01000241.1 GCA_001304425.1 Betaproteobacteria bacterium SG8_40 | reverse complement strand
TGCCATTGAAAAAGACTGCGCTTGCGGGTGATATTGCGCTAAACGGGGATCCGGTGGCGTCCAAAAACCGCATCAATTGCGTTGACGGGAAGCGGCACCGCCCGGTTGGCGCCTCACATCCAATCATCGGCCCGGCACGTACTGACACAAAAGGAGCCGCCGATTGGCTGCAACGGGCGCTCCCGCCCTCGAAATGCAAATACAAGGTCAACTGTTCCACGTGCCAAACCGACATCATAGCAAAATCCGCCCCGCACGCCGTTGCCTGGCTGACCCCTGCTGGCGGGCTCTTTACGGAATTTCCGCGGCGCTGGTGGCCGCCGCATTTTGTGCTCCGGCGAACGCTGCCGGCTGCGCTGCCGACAGCAGTGAGCACCGTGTTGCCTTGCTCGAGCTATACACATCGGAAGGGTGCAACAGTTGCCCGCCTGCCGATCGCTGGCTCAACGGATTGCAGGATCGGGGAACGGGAACGAGCCAGGTAGTACCGCTGGCATTTCATGTCGACTACTGGGATTACATCGGCTGGAAAGACCGGTTCGCAAAACCCGAATTCTCACAGCGCCAGCGCCTGATAGCGAGTCGCAATCAGTCGTCCTTCATCTATACACCGCAATTCGTATTAAATGGCCGCGATTTCAGACACGCGCGAAAACAGGGCGGACTCGAGGAGCGATTGAAGGCAATCAACGCGGAAGCAGCCGGCATCTGGATCAGGCTGGAGCAAACAGGGAGACAGAACAAAGTCCGTGTCGCATTGCGCGCACATAATGCCGACTCGACTTCCGCGCACGTTTTTCTGGTCTTGTTCCAGAACGATTTGAGCAGCGAGATCAAGGCCGGAGAGAACGTTGGCAAGAAGCTCTATCACGAGTTCGTGGTGCGTGAACTCAAAGGCCCACTGCCGGTAGCGCCCGGCGCATCAGTCGAACGAGCGTTCGAGTTTGACCTGGGCGCTCTTGCTGATCCAGCTGATCTGGGTTTCGCCGTGTTTGCGGAGAACGCCATATCGGGTGAAAACCTGCAGGCCATGGCCGTGCCGCTTTGCGACCGGACGGCGGCGGCCTTCACGCCAGGCGCTTCCATCGCCAGGGCTGACCAGGAAGCGCGGGTCCGGCACTCCGCCACGAAACCTGTAAACTAATCGCAAGCGGGTTGCCCTTCACCATCCGGATCGCAGCATTCCGGCCCGCCCTACTACGATGATCAAGAGGCCGGCACACGGATGAGTTCGCTTTCAATAGACTGGCAAACACCATACGCATCACGCCGCAGCCCGGTCCTGGCGCGCAACGCGGTTGCCACATCGCAACCGCTGGCGGCACAAGCTGGCTTACGGATGCTGCTGGCCGGGGGTAACGCCGCGGATGCCGCTGTCGCCACGGCAATCGCTCTCACCGTCGTCGAACCGACCATGAATGGAATCGGTTCCGATGCCTTTGCCATTGTTCACGACGGCACGAACCTTCAGGGCCTGAATGCATCCGGGCGCTCTCCTCGCGGATGGAACCTCGAACGCTTCAAGGGCCGCAAGAGCATGCCAACCGAAGGATGGGATTGCATTACGGTCCCGGGCGCCGTCTCGGCCTGGGTAAGCCTGTCCGAGCGCTTCGGCGAACTACCTTTCAGCGATTTGTTCGAACCTGCAATCGAGTACGCCGAAGCCGGCTTTGCACTGTCTCCGGTTGTCGCGGCGCAATGGGAAAATCAGGCGCCAAGACTGAAGAGTCAACCCGGGTTCGCGCACGCCTTCCTGCCGCAGGGCCGCGCGCCTGCGGTGGGCGAACGGGTCTGCCTGCCAGATCACGCAAGCACGCTACGCAAGATTGCCGCGACCAAAGGCGAGGCGTTCTACCGAGGCGAACTGGCCGAACAGATGATCGCCCACAGTTCCGGCCACGGCGGCGTGATGACAATGGACGATCTGGCAACGCACCGCGCTGACTGGGTCAGCCCCATTTGCACAGATTACCGTTCGCTCAGGCTGCACGAGATACCGCCCAACGGACAGGGGATCGCCGCGCTGATGGCATGCGGCATTCTCGATCATTTCGATATCGGTGCGACGGCGCTCGATTCACCCGACAGCGTGCATTTACAGGTCGAGGCGATGAAACTTGCGCTCGCTGACGTCTACCGTTACGTAAGCGACCCTGCCAGCATGGAAGTCGCCGTTTCGCAGCTACTGGACAAGGCTTACCTGGCCAAGCGCGCCGCCCTGATCAACCGGGAACAGGCAAGACCTTTTGCGCACGGAACACCGACACATTCCGAAACGGTCTATCTCACGGCGGCTGATGCCTCGGGCATGATGGTCTCGCTGATTCAGTCCAATTACATGGGCTTTGGTTCCGGTGTCGTCGTTCCCGGAACGGGAATCAGCTTGCAGAACCGTGGCGCCGCCTTCGGTCTGCTCGCAGATCACCCGAATTGTGTGGCTGGAGGAAAGCGTCCGTTCCACACAATCATTCCAGGATTCGTGACGCAGGGAACACAACCGTTCATGAGTTTCGGCGTGATGGGTGCCGACGTCCAGGCGCAAGGGCACCTGCAAATGATGGTCCGGACCGCGGACTTCGGACAAAACCCGCAAGCCGCCGCCGATGCGCCCCGCTGGAAATTCTCCTACGACCAATCGCTGCTCGTCGAGCAAAGCTATGGCGAGACGACATTGAAGCGACTCTCCGAACTGGGTCACAAGGTCGTGCCGAGACCATACGGCAGCCAGGAGTTCGGCGCCGCGCAGTTGATCCGCCGCCTGGAATTTGGATACGCCGCCGCGTCGGAACCGAGGCGCGACGGCCAGGCCGTCGGGTTTTGAGGCTGGCTTCGCCGCGGGCCTGACGGAGAAAGACTCAGCCGCCCTTGCGCTTCAATGCGTTTTCCCGAATTGCAGTCAGCTTGCCACGTGTGGTGATTGCTTCAGGGTCGATCTGAATTTCGATCAGCGCGGATGTCTTCTGCGCCAGCGCCTCGGCAAGCACGCCCGCGAACTCTTCGGTACGCCGTACGACTGCCCCATGCATGCCGTAAGCACGCGCAAGCGCGGCAAAATCCGGATTGCGCAGCGCGGTGCCGTGCACGCGATTCGGGTAGTCCCTTTCCTGATGCATGCGGATGGTGCCGTACATACCGTTGTTGATTACGACAAACAGCACTTTCAGGTCGTACTGGACCGCCGTGGCAATCTCCTGGCCGTTCATAAGGAAACAGCCATCGCCCGAAAAGCTCACGACAGTCCGGTCGGGGCAAGCCACTTTCGCCGCTACGCCGGCGGGCACGCCGTAGCCCATTGCACCGTTTGTAGGGGCAACCTGGGTGCGGAGCCCGCCGTACTGCCAGTAGCGCTGCACCCATCCGCTATAGTTGCCAGCCCCATTCGTCATGATCGCGTCGGCAGGCAACTGCTTGCGCATTTCAGTCATCACCTCGGCCATATCAACGGCCCCGGGTGACGCCTGTGGTTCGATATTCGCCAGATAGTCTTTGTGTGCCTGATGCGTCCAATCGCGCCACGGCGCCGAATCCACCGGCGGCATGCGTGTCGCCAGCTGAGCGAATTCACCCATGTCGGAATTGATCATCAGATCCGCCTGATACACACGCCCCAGTTCTTCGGCACCCGGGTGGACATGAATCATTTTCTGGACCGGTCCGGGAATATCGAACAGCGTATACGTATTGGTTGTCATCTCCCCGAGCCGCGGCCCGACCGCGATGACGAGATCAGCCGCACCAACGCGCTTCGCAAGCAAAGGGTTGATGCCGATACCAACGTCGCCGCAGTAATTCGGATGCCGGTTGTCGATCAGGTCCTGCCGCCGGAACGTGCAGGCAACCGGCAGGTTGTTCGCCTCGACGAAGCCGCGAATGTCGTCACAGGCTTGCGGTGTCCAGCCGCCCCCGCCCAACAGAACCAACGGCTGCCTTGCCTCTTCGAGCATGTCCCGCACGCGATCCATCGCGCCCGAGAACGGTGCCGCCCTGTTCGTCGCGAAAGGCCGCGCGTCGGCCACCTCCACTTTCGTCACCAGCATGTCCTCCGGCAAAGCCAGAACGACGGGACCTGGACGGCCCGAAACAGCGAGGTGAAATGCATGGCTGACGTACTCGGGTATTCGTTCGGCACGATCGATCTGCGCGACCCACTTCGCCATTTGACCGAACATGCGCCGATAGTCGATCTCCTGGAACGCTTCACGCTCGACCACATCACCGCCGACCTGTCCGACAAACAGGATCATCGGCGTCGAGTCCTGATACGCCGTGTGCACGCCGATGCTGGCGTTGGTCGCGCCCGGCCCGCGGGTCACCAGGCAGATTCCGGGCTTGCCGGTACACTTGCCGTAGGCCTCAGCCATGAAGGACGCGCCGCCGTCCTGCCGGGAAACAATCAGGCGTATCGCGTTGCGGTGATCGTAGAGCGCATCTATGACGTCCAGGTAGCTCTCGCCGGGCACGCAAAACGCGGTGTCAACGCCGTGTATTCGCAACTGGTCAACGAGGACCTGGCCGCCGCTGCGAAGGGAAAGATCCTGATTCATTGAAAACTTTCTACGGTTTCTGGTGGGGATTGATTATACCCAACGGTCCGCGCCGAATAGTGCCACTTCCAGATCCCGAAACAACAGGCATATAATCCGCGCCGCGTCGATCCGGTGTCGAACGCCAGTGCCGTCTGGTACGGCGTTCCACACTTCGGGGAGCTCTCATCATGGTCTGGTCACAAGTCTACGACCCGATGAATAACGCCGTGCTCAGCACGGCATTAGCCGCAGTACCTGTCGTTGTATTGCTCGGCGGTCTCGCCTTTCTGCGACTGTCCGCGCACGTGGCGGCCCTTGCGGGATTGGCATCCGCGCTCTTCGTGGCAATTTTCGTGTTTGGCATGCCGGCGCAGATGGCGGGCGCATCGGCGTTGTATGGTGCGGCGTTCGGCCTGCTTCCGATCGGCTGGATCGTCCTGAACATCATCTTCTTGTATCAACTCACCAGAGACAAGGGCTACTTCCAGATCCTGCAGGACAGCATTGCCGGCGTGACCGAAGACCGCCGCCTGCAACTGCTGCTGATCGCCTTTGCGTTCGGTGCGTTCTTTGAAGGCGCTGCCGGTTT
>LJTS01000240.1 GCA_001304425.1 Betaproteobacteria bacterium SG8_40 | reverse complement strand
CGCCTGGCCGCCCGCCGACAGGGTCGTAATCGTGGTGCCGTGATAGTCGCGGTCGCGGTAGAGGATCTTGTGCTTCTTGCCGCCGCTCTTCATCGCCGCCAGCTGGCGCACCAGCTTGAAACCTTTCTCGTTAGCTTCCGAGCCTGAATTTGAGTAATAAACACGGCTCATGCCGGGCATCTTGTCGATCAATTTTTCGGCGAATTGCGCGCCCGGGATGTTGCCCGCGGAATTGGCGAAGTAACACATCTTCAGGATTTGATCGCGCACCGCGTTGGCGATGCTCTCGCGGCCGTAGCCGACATTCACGGTCCAGACGCCGCCGGAGACGGCGTCGAGGTATTCGCGGCCGTTATGATCCTTGACGCGCAGGCCCTTGCCCTCGACGATGACCATCGGGTCGGTGGTCTGCCAGGGCTTGTGCTGCACCAGGTGATGCCACAGGTGATTGCGGTCGCTACCGACGATTTCGTTGATATTTTCTGGTTTCATGGCGTTCTCCGCTGTACAGGCACCGCCGTCGGGCCCGGCGCGTGGTTTGGGGGAAACACAGGCTAATTTGAATCGAACGATATACAATAGAGCCAGATTATGCCAATTGTATATGCCAATTTCGAAGCCAAAACAAAGCCGCGCTGACCGCATGATGTGGAACCGCCTGTTCCGACTTTCCCCGGACCGCAAGGTGAGCTACCAGCGCCAGCTGCGCGAAATGATCGTCAGCGCGATTCTCGACGACAAGCTGCCGCTCGACATCCCGCTGCCTTCGTCGCGCGAGCTCGCGCGCCACCTCGGCATCGCGCGCAACACCGTGGTGCTCGCCTACCAGCAATTGATCGACGAGGGTTACCTGGTAGCGCGCGAGCGCAGCGGCTACTACATCGACAAAACCATGCTCGACGGCCGCGTGCGCGTCGAGCCGCTCAAGTTCGGCGAAGAGCACAGGCCGCCGAACTGGAAACGCCAAATCAAGTTCCATCCGTCGCAACAGCGCAACATCGTCAAACCGGTGGACTGGAAAAACTACCCCTATCCGTTCCTGTTCGGCCAGCTCGACCCGGCGCTGTTCCCGGTCGCCGACTGGCGCGAATGCTGCCGCCAGGCGCTCAGCGTCAGCGATATCCAGGACGTCACCCCGGACCGCATCGATATCGACGACCCGCTGCTGATCGAGCAGATCCAGGCGCGCATCCTGCCGCGCCGCGGCGTCTGGGCGGCGCGTGACGAAATACTGATCACCATGGGCGCGCAGCAGGCGCTTTACATTCTCGCCGACCTGCTGATCGGCAAGGGCAGCCGCGTCGGCATGGAAAACCCGGGGTATCCGGACGCGCGCAACATCTTCGAACTGAAATCACCGAAGATGGTACCGCTCGAGGTCGACGAGCACGGCGTCGTGGTCAGCTCGAAACTCGATTCCTGCGAATTCGTCTACGTTACGCCGAGCCACCAGTCGCCGACCACCGTGACCATGCCGCTGTCGAGGCGCGAGGAATTGCTGATGCGCGCCGAACAGCAGGACTTTCTCGTGATCGAGGACGACTACGAGAGCGAGATCAATTTCGTCGGCGAGCCGACCCCGGCGCTAAAGAGCCTCGACGCCAGCGAGCGCGTAATCTACGTCGGCAGCCTGTCGAAAACGCTGGCGCCGGGGCTGCGCCTCGGCTACATGGTTGCGCCGCGCCCGCTGATCGACGAGGCGCGCGCGCTGCGGCGGCTGATGGTGCGCCATCCGCCCGCCAACAATCAACGCATCGTCGCGCTGTTCCTGTCGATGGGGCACCACGACTCGCTGGTGCACCGGCTGTCGCAAACCTACAAGAATCGCTGGCAGGTGATGGGCGAAGCGTTGAACCGCTATCTGCCGGAATCCTCGCGCATACCGTCCTTCGGCGGCACTTCCTACTGGGTCGAGGGCCCCGAGGGGCTTGATACGCGCGAACTGAAAGAACGCGCCCGCGCCGCGGGCATCCTGATCGAGTCGGGCGACATCTGGTTTATGCAGAAGGATCCGCCGCAAAATTTTATCCGCCTTGGTTATTCGGCGATCGGCGTCAAGCAGATCGAGCCGGGCATTCGCAAGCTGGCCGAGCTGATCCACTCGTAAGTCTAAAGCATAAATATCGTCCGAGGGTCGAGGTGCTTCGCTCGCTTCGGGGGGGACAGAAGTTCGCCGGCAGCAGAGCGGGCGACTGGAGATAGCGGGGCGGCTCGTTCTGTCCCCGAGGGTTCAGGGTTGGCACCAAAGATAGCAAGCAACTGGTACTACAAGAAAAAAGCGGGTATTTTATGTTACCCCACCCAAACTGACACGACCCGAATCGAGGATTGACCATGAAAATGACCCCCAGTGAAGCCTTTGTCGAAACCCTTGTCGCGAACAATGTTACCGACATGTTCGGCATCATGGGTTCCGCGTTCATGGACGCGATGGACATCTTCGCGCCTGCCGGTATCCGCCTGATTCCGGTCGTACACGAACAGGGCGCCGCGCACATGGCTGACGGTTACTCCCGCGTCAGCGGACGCCACGGCGTCGTCATCGGCCAGAACGGTCCCGGCATCAGCAACTGCGTCACCGCCATCGCCGCGGCCTACTGGGCGCATTCGCCGGTGGTCATCGTCACGCCGGAGACCGGCACCATGGGCATGGGTCTCGGCGGCTTCCAGGAAGCCAACCAGCTGCCGATGTTCGAGGAATTCACCAAGTACCAGGGCCACGTCAACAACCCGAAGCGCATGGCCGAATTCACCGCGCGCTGCTTCGATCGCGCCATGTCCGAGATGGGCCCGACCCAGCTCAACATTCCGCGCGACTACTTTTACGGCGAAATCGACGTCGAGATTCCGCAGCCGATGCGCCTCGATCGCGGCCCCGGGGGTGAAAACAGCCTGAACCAGGCGGCCGACTTGCTGGCGAAGGCGAAGTTCCCGGTCATTCTCGCCGGCGGCGGCGTGGTCATGGCCGACGCCGTCGAAGAGTGCAAGGAGCTGGCGGAGCGTCTCGGCGCGCCGGTGGTCAATTCCTACCTGCACAATGACTCGTTCCCGGCGAGCCACCCGCTGTGGTGCGGCCCGCTGGGTTACCAGGGATCGAAGGCGGCGATGAAGCTGATCTCCAAGGCCGACGTCGTGCTCGCGCTCGGCAGCCGCCTCGGCCCGTTCGGCACGCTGCCGCAGCACGGCATGGACTACTGGCCGAAAGACGCGCAAATCATTCAGGTCGACGCCGATAACAAGATGCTCGGACTGGTGAAGAAGATCTCCGTGGGCATCTGCGGCGATGCCGGCGCGAGCGCGAAAGCGCTGATGGCGAGACTCGCCGACAAGACCCTGGCCTGCGACGACTCGAAGGAAGCCCGTGCGAAGGAAATCGCCGCGGAAAAGGCTGCCTGGGAAGAAGAGCTCGACAACTGGACCCACGAAATGGATCCCTACAGCCTCGACATGATCGAGGAACAGAACAAGGAGCCGGGCAACTGGCTGCACCCGCGCCAGGTGCTGCGCGAGCTGGAAAAGGCCATGCCGCCGAGCAAGATGGTGTCCACCGACATCGGCAACATCAACTCGGTGGCGAACTCTTACCTGCGCTTCGACGAGCCGCGCAGCTTCCTCGCGCCAATGAGCTTCGGCAACTGCGGCTACGCGCTGCCGACGGTAATGGGCGCCAAGGTGGCCTGCCCGGACCGCCCGGCGATCGCTTACGCCGGCGACGGCGCCTGGGGCATGAGCATGATGGAGACCCTGACCGCAGTGCGGCACAACATCCCGGTCACCGCCGTGGTATTCCACAACCGCCAGTGGGGCGCGGAGAAGAAGAACCAGGTCGATTTCTACAACCGCCGTTTCGTCGCGGAAGAGCTGAACAACGAATCCTGGGCCGGCATCGCGCGCGCGATGGGCGCCGAGGGCGTAACCGTCGACCAGCTCGAAGACGTAGGCCCGGCGCTAAAGAAGGCAGTCGATGCGCAAATGAACGACGGCAAGACCACCGTGGTCGAAATCATGTGTACGCGCGAACTGGGCGACCCCTTCCGCCGCGACGCGCTGTCCAAGCCGGTACGCTTCCTCGACAAGTACAAGGATTACGTTTAAACCCGGCGCCTCAACCGCTACCAAAAAGCCCCCGAAGTCGGGGGCTTTTTATATTCTTTGAGCCGATGCGCGGCAGCGCGACCGAGCGTAAGTGTTGCATCGACCCATTGAAATCACAACCCAAAGCGGCCATCCATAATCATTACACCCGAGTGCGAATCCCGAAATAAGTGGCTAATCACAAGACTGCAGGCCCCTTGTTTGTGAGTGTCTAAGTCATCTGATCACAAGCCATTGCCGACGCATAGTGTTGATTAGTAATACCTTGAGGACCGCATTCCGAATCTATTCAGTTTCTATTTGCAAAGACTCGTTTCGCTGTTGAGGCTAAGGTTCTTTGCTGGCCGAGAAAGACGCGAAAAAATAACGTAAACCTGTTTTGCGGAGCAAGCATAATGAAATTCTCTGATCTCAAGTTTGTATCAAGCCTGTTAGTTACCGCAATTCTTGTTTCCGCATGTGGTGGCGCCGGTGATGAAGATGACAACAACACTGTCAATATCGCATGCGGCGCAGCGGAAGAAATTGGCCCAAGCAGCATGGTATCGGGCGCCCTCCAAAGTGACGATTGTAGACTTGTAGATCTGGCCCCGAGCTCCAATGATCCAGCTTATGTAGATAGGTATCTCTTGAAATTAGATGTGCCAGGGAATGTGACCATTAGAATGCTTTCGGACACTATTGATTCAGTCTTATTTATTATGAAAGAGGGAGTGCTCTGTCGAAATGGAGATTGCGACGAGAGTGATGTCCTGTCTTCGGATGATGATAGTGGAGGCGGCACAAACGGCGAAGACGCTCGAATCAGTATAATCCTCGCAGCCGGAGACTATTTGATAGTTGCCAAGTCGTTCTCAACTGAGACCGGCGATTATACGATAGAAACAACAGTAACCAATGTTTCCTATTCCATCGGCGATACCGGACCTGCGGGGGGAATCGTCTTTTACATGGCACCTGATGGTTTACACGGTTTAGAAGCCGCGCCAGCAGACCAAAAACCTCCGTCTTCAATGCGTG
>LJTS01000239.1 GCA_001304425.1 Betaproteobacteria bacterium SG8_40 | reverse complement strand
CGCCGGCCCGGCCCGCAGGTATCAAGGTGCTCGTTGCGGTCAATGCGCTCGTCGCGCTCGCCCTGCTCGTCATGTTCCCGCAGTACTCGGGCGGGCGGGCCCTGCTCTACCTTTGCGTGGGGCTGTTGCACGGCCTGCTCGCCGCCGGCCTGTATTTCCGGAGCAGCTGGGCGTGCGTGCTGATGATCGTGTACGCCCTGTTTCAGGTGGCGGGTATGGGTCTGTGGTCGCTGATCGGCCTGATGACGCTGGTCGCAGAGCCGCTTAGCACAGAGAAAGCCCAGTTCCTGGCTCTGGCAGCCATTGCCATTCCTTTCCTGTCCTGGTCGGCGTTCTACCTGCTAGGGCAATTGCGAAAGGCTGGCGGCCCTCCAGCGGGCTGATTCGCGCCCCCGCTGCATTTGCGGCGCGGTGACCGCCGTGCTCGCAGCCCTGCCGCCGTTGTTGTCATTTGCTTCGCCAGCGCCACCCGGTCTGCCGGCGTGCGGCATGCCAGGCTTCACCGTCGCGCCCTGACACGCACGTTTTACCGCGGATATGGCCAATCAACGCCACCCGCGCGGAACGCCGGAGCATTTCCAGAACCGGACATGATCGCCTTTCCCCCGGGCGGGTGCTCGAGTTCGACGTTTGCTGAACGAAGCACAGTCTGCAGGTGCAACCATTGGCCACCTTTCCGCAATGCAATTTACCCCTTGTAAACAGCATGTTCAGTTGCTCCAGAGGGAAGAAAAAACAGATCGTGCCGGGCCATCTCCGGGCATAAACCGGGGGCGCGACGGGTCCGCATGGTTCTTGCGTCAGACCCTGTATTTACCATCTCTGAACGATAAGAAGTTACACGCAACAGTTATTGACGAACAACGCATCGCTTGCAACGGGACGGAAGTAGTCCGGTGTATCGGGGAAGCGGCCGCTATTGGCGGCGGCCAGCCGCAGACGGAACAAGTTTGCCGGAAACCCACCCCACGCCAAGCCAGGCCGAACGTCAGGGTAACTCAGCTGTTCCGTCACTCTGAAACCGCAACAACCGGATGAGGCATCTCAGGAAAACATCATTGGGCAGCAAGGTCGGCCGGCGCGCATTCCTGCCGTTTGCCTTGTCGGCGCTGCTGCCGGTCCTGTCGCTCGCGGCGCTTCATCATTTCCAGGGCACGGCCTTGCTGGTCGAGCACACGAACGGCGAGCTGCATGCCGCAAGTACTGCCCACGGCGCGGCGCTTGACGAGCGGCTTGGTTTCGCCGATCACATCTTGCGTAACGCGGCTGCGGAGCTGAACGATGGCGTAAGCCTTGAGCAGGTCAGGCTCCGGGTTAACGGCCCGTTTAACAACTTCGTCGTGGTTGGCGACGCTACCTTCCCGCAACCGGGGGAGGATCTTTATGCCTGGGCATGGCCTCTCGCAGCTGGTGTTTACCAGCGGGTTCTCGAAGGCGAATCGGTCATCGTCACTCGAACCCGCGCAAACGACCTGGCCACCTTGCTCCTGATACGCGCGCTCGATACGAAGGAATCGCGTCCGCGCCTGATATTTGGCGAAGTCAATCGTTCCTTTCTCTGGAACCCGCGTGAGCCGGTTGTTGACGACATCGGCTTATGCGTCTTTGACGATCTTTACAGGCCGCTGGCTTGCTCGCCAACCGTGCAATTTCCCAATCTGCAAAGCCTGCTCGGGAGGAAGACCCAGGCCGTCAGTGGAGACATGAAATGGGAAAACGGCAACGAGGGCTTCGTCGGTTACTTCAGTGAGTTTTCCCCGCAAGGCGGTCATTCCCGTTTGCGCTGGATCGTCGCGGCAGCACGGAAGGAGACGACTGCGCTCGCTGCACTCAACAGCCTGAACAACCCGTCACTCGCGGTCATTTCGCTGTTCGCGCTGTTGGCGACGATGTTCAGTGTCACCCACGTGAGCCGTACGCTCGCTCCTCTGAAGGAGCTGATCGCGGGCACGGCCCGGCTCAGAAACAGGGAATTCTCGACGCGGGTCAACATAGTCTCGGACGACGAGTTTGGTGACCTTGCCGCTTCCTTCAATGCGATGGCAGGCCGGCTCGGAAGACAGTTCGATGTCATGACTACCCTTTCGGCCATCGACAGGGCCATTCTTTACGATCTCGAGATTGACCGGGTAATGGAAGAAGTGCTCGTCTCGCTGCGCCAGATTTTCAACCTGCGATGCGTCGGCATCGCCGTGACCGATCGCGACACCCCTGACGAAATGGAACTCTATACGATCGGCCAGGACGAGAACCGGGCGATGGTCAAGCGCCGCCACGTCGGTGATGACAGCCGCTCCATCCTTCTCGCCAATGCGGACGATTCCTGGAGTACCGGCGAGAACTCGGCGTCGGCCCTGATGAGCCAGCAACACGGGTGGGACGCGCAGCACACGTTCAATTTCCCGATTTCGTCCAAGAGCGGGATCGGCGGTCTGATGCTTCTCGGTTTCTCGGAGCGCATCGAACTGGAGAACGAGGATATCGAGAATATCCGCGATTTCGCCGACCGCATCGGGGTCGCCCTCACGTCGGCGGCGCGCGACGAGGCGCTGTACCGCCAGGCACGCTATGACAACCTCACCGGTTTGCCCAACCGCTTTCTTCTTGTCGAAAGGCTCAAGCAGGAAATCTCGCAGGCCACCCGGTCCGACAAGCAATTTGCCGTTCTGTACGTCGACCTCGACCGCTTCAAGCAGGTCAACGACAGCCTGGGTCATGCCGCCGGGGATGAATTGCTCAAGGAAGCCGCTCACCGCTTGCGCGAATGCGTGCGTGATTCCGACACCGTTGCGCGAGTGGGCGGAGACGAGTTTACGATCATTCTGAGCGGTTTCGGCGACGCACAGGTAGCGGGGATCGTTGCCGATCACGTGCTTACTGAAATGGACAAGCCGTTCTCGATATCCGGCACCGAACAATTTGTTACGGCGAGCATCGGCGTTGTTGTCTACCCGCAGGATGGCGCCACGGCCAATGAGTTGCTAAACAATGCGGATACCGCCATGTACCGCTCCAAGGCCAGCGGGCGCTCGACAGTGGTGTTTTTCGAAGAAAACATGACGACGGAAGCCGTCCGGGTCGCAACGCTGGATCGCGACTTGCGCCATGCGCTTGCAGAGCAACAACTGACTCTGCATTACCAACCGCAAATCGACTTGCGCACCGGCAACATCTGCGCGGTCGAAGCACTGGTACGCTGGCAGCACCCGGAACGCGGACTACTGAGTCCGACGGCGTTCGTCGAGTTTGCCGAGGACTCCGGCCTCATCGTTGCCGTCGGCGAGTTTGTGCTGAGGGAGGCGTGCCGACAGTTTTGCGCATGGCGCGATGCCGGCATCAACGTCGGCAGAGTCAGCGTCAACGTCTCCGGCAAACAATTCCGCCAGCTGGAGTTCGTACAACTGGTCGATCAGATTGTCGCGGAAACCGGCATGCCGGCCGGAAAGCTCACGATGGAGATCACCGAAAACGTCCTGCTTCACGACGTCGACCAGGTCTCCCAGGTGCTGACCCTGCTGCGCGCCAATGGCATTCGCATCGAACTCGACGACTTTGGAACCGGCTACTCGTCCATGTCTTACCTGGAAAAGTTACCGGTGAACGCGCTCAAGATCGACCGTGCCTTCGTGCGCACCATCGATGCAGCCGGGCGAGGCGGTGTCATTGCAAAACTGGTGCTCGATATGGCACGTTCGCTCAACATGAGTGTCATCGCCGAGGGGATACAACAACCCGAACACCTTGCATTCATGCGAGCGAATAACTGCGACATCGGGCAAGGATTTCTGTTCTCCAAACCCCTCACCGCCGAAGGCATCGGCACGTTCTACGCGAACTGGAACCTGGTGACGAGAAACACGCTGTTTCCGCGCACCGCTGACGCCGACCAATCGGTAGAAACCTGAACGGGCTCCTCTCCGCGCCCTCTTTCGCGCCCGCCTGACCGGCGGCAACGTCACTCATCCGGTCTCGCGCCGGGGCAACGGTGATAGTCCCGCCCGGCGATACCAGATCCGTGTGCCAACACCGCACGTTTCTTGCGGATTGAATCTCATCGCGTCATCAACTGAAACAGCTTGTGCTTGCCGCACAAGAAGTTTATCCGCTTGAGAACAATAAATTAGCCAACGTATGATCAAACGCCCCTATGTCATATGCCGCCCCAACCGCCGGGGCGGTGCCGAAATCTCCACGCGCAAGCGTGACGGCTGGACGATTGCAAGACACTCGGGCGGTGTGACGATGATCGAAATCATCATAGTGCTCGCCATCGTCGGGATACTCAGCGCGGTATCCGTACGACTCTACGATAACTATTTGCACCGCGCGGACCTCAGCCAGGCAACACTGGACATTCACAGCATCATCCTCGCGATTTCGCACTATGAACTGGTCAATGACGGCGACTTGCCGGATGACCTGGACGCGGTCGGCAAGGGTGGTTTGCTCGATCCGTGGGGCAATCCGTACCAGTACCTGAACATTTCCACTGTCAAAGGCAATGGCAAGGTCAGGAAGAACAAGAATCTGGTCCCGATCAATTCCGATTACGACCTGTACAGCATGGGCCCGGACGGCAAGAGCCAGAGCCCGCTTACCGCAAAGGCGAGCCGCGACGACATCGTGCGCGCCAGCAACGGCCGCTTTATTGGCGTTGCGTCGGAGTACTAGACCGGACATGACAATGCGCCTCGACGCGACATTCCTCAACGGCAGGCTGGCACGGCGGATACTTGCCATGTTTGCCGTATCGGCTCTGGTGCCGGTGCTGATGCTCGCAGCGCTGTATCGTTTCCAGGGCAGTGCACTGCTGCTCGAGCAGGCTTACACCAAGCTGGGTGCTTCGAGCGCGGCTTATGGGTCGGCGATCTACGATCGTCTGTTACTTGCCGATGACGTCTTGCGTAACGCGGCGGCAGGATTGCGCCTGGGACTAAAGGGCGAAAGCCATGCAGCTCTTTCCGCAACGCCCTTCAGCGATCTCGCCGTGTTTCCTGCCCGCGGAGGCGCGGCTTCCGGACTTGCTCTGACCAACGCAGAGCAAGCGCGCATCCGCGCAGGGCAATCGGTACTCGTTACGAGGCCGAGCGGAAACTCGCAGACTGGTGTTTACATGGTT
>LJTS01000238.1 GCA_001304425.1 Betaproteobacteria bacterium SG8_40 | reverse complement strand
TACCCATGAACGCCGAGAGACGACCTATGGATTGCGTTCGGTCCGATTCGTCCAGCAACACATAGGCGTCATCCACGCGCTCGACGACCGGCACCGGAAGAAAGGGTTTCAGCCTTTCGTTTACGCCAACCGGGCCGGCGCCCGGTCCGCCGCCACCGTGCGGAGTGGAAAAGGTCTTGTGCAAGTTCATGTGTATCACGTCGAAACCCATATCGCCGGGGCGCACCCGTCCGAGAATCGCGTTGAGATTGGCGCCATCGTAGTAGAGCAAGCCGCCGGCACCGTGCACGACATCACGTATCTGTTCGATGGTACGTTCGAAGACACCCAAGGTCGACGGATTGGTGAGCATCAGTCCCGCCGTTTGCGGCCCCACTGCTTGCTTCAGCGCCGCAAGGTCGACGTTGCCATCATCGTCCGTTGGCACTTCACGAACCTTGTAGCCACACATCGTCGCGGTCGCGGGATTGGTACCGTGGGCCGCGTCGGGGACGATGATTTCTGTTCGCGCGGCATCGTCGCGCGCCTCGTGGTAGGCACGTATCATTGCGACACCAGCGAACTCCCCCTGGGCGCCCGCCATCGGTGCAAGACCAACTGCTGCCATGCCGGTGACGTCGCACAGCATGTTCTGGAGTTCGTACATGAAACCGAGGAACGCCTGCCCGGTCTCTGCCGGCGCCAGCGGATGGCGCCCGACAAATCCCGGCAGCATTGCCAGCGCATTACAGGCACGCGGGTTGTACTTCATGGTGCACGAACCCAGCGGATAGAAATGCGTGTCAATCGAGAAATTCAGTTGCGACAGTCGGGTGTAATGGCGAACAACGTCCAGTTCCGAGACTTCAGGCAACAATAGATCATCGGTTCGCAACAACCCGGGCGCGATGTCGACCTGTTCGGCCAGGGCCGGACTCTGGGCCTGGGCGCGGCGCCCCGGACGCGAGCGTTCAAAAATCAGCATGCGAAATAAGAGCCGCTCTTGCCGCACTGAGACGCAGATTAACTGAAGTCATCGTGCTAACCGCAACCCGCCGATACCGCTGCCCGGCTGCGCGAGAGGTAGTCGGCTTATCGCGCGACGGCATCCAGGGCAGCCTGATAATCGGGTTCACTTGCTATTTCCGGCACCAGTTCCGAGTGCAAGACCTTGTTGTTCTCGTCGAGCACAACAACCGCCCGCGCGGTCAACCCCTTTAGCGGGCCGTCCAGTATGTCCACACCATACTTGTGATGAAAGTCGCGCCCGCGGAACGTGGACAAGGTGACAACATTTTCCAGGCCCTCAGCGCCGCAAAACCGTGACATCGCAAACGGCAAGTCGGCAGCAATCACCAACACTGCCGCGTTCTTGATCGCCGAGGCCTTTTCATTGAATACCCGTGTCGATTGCTGGCAAGTCGGAGTATCCAGGCTTGGCACGATATTCAGCACCTTGCGCTTGCCGGCAAACGAATCTAGCGCCACATCCGCCAGATCCTTGCCGGTCAGACTGAAGCCCGGAGCAATATCTCCGACGGCGGGAATATTCCCGCCAACGTTAACCTTGTTACCTTTGAGCGTAACTGTTGCCATTTTTGCGTGTTCCCTTACTTTCCATGTGTTAGGTGTCAAGTGTCGCCAATGCAACGTGTCATCATATCCGCGTAAAGTTGCAGATCTGCTTCGCTGCGCGTCTCCGTCGTGCAAACCAATATCGAATCGTCGAGTTCGGGATAGGCCTTTCCGAGGGGATATCCGGCAACAATGCCCGCCTCCCGCAACGTATCGCATACCTCGCTCACCGGCTTGCCCAGCGACACGACGGACTCGTGAAAAACCCCGCCATCGAACTTCTGATTCACGCCTTTGATACCGGCGAGCAAGCCAAGCAGTCGCTTCATGTTGACGTGGCTTTGCACGGCAACCCGTCGTAGTCCCTCTGCGCCCAACAGTGAAAGATGAATGGCGGCAGCGGTTACCGCAAGACCCTGGTTGGTGCAGATGTTTGAAGTTGCCTTGCTGCGGCGGATATGCTGCTCGCGAGCCTGCAAGGTCAGAGTGAAACCGGGCTTGCCATCGAGATCGACCGTGCGCCCGACCACCCGGCCCGGCATTTGCCGAACCAGATTCTGCTTGCATGCGAGAAAGCCGAAATACGGTCCGCCGCTGGCCAGCGGAATACCGAGAGGCTGCCCATCGCCGACGGCGACATCGACACCGTCACCGCCCCATTTCCCGGGCGGCTTGAACAAGGCGAGAGAAACCGGGTTGACGCAAGCAATCACCGCGATCCCGGCATCGTGAGCCAGCTCGGTGAGCCCATCGACGTCTTCGAGCACGCCGAAGAAATTCGGCTGGGCAATGACTACGGCTGCAACCTGCGCATCAAGCTTGCCCTTGACGGTTTGCGCGAGCGTACGGCCGCTTTCCGGACAATAGGGCACTTCGGAGATTTCGATACCCTGATTCGACACGATGGTACGAACCGCCGACCGATAGGCCGGGTGCAAGGCCGCAGGAACCAGCACGCGGCGCGCCGACTTGTGCAGCCGCACCGCCATCAGTACCGCTTCCGCCAGCGCCGACGCACCGTCATAAAGACTCGCGTTGGTCACGTCCATCGCCGTCAAAGCGCACATCATGCTCTGATATTCGTAGAGAACCTGCAACGTGCCTTGGCTTGCCTCCGCCTGATATGGCGTGTAAGCGGAGTAGAACTCGCCACGCGTAGCGATCTGCCAGACTGCAGCCGGAATATGATGCTCGTACGCGCCCGCGCCGATGAAATTGAGGAATGCGCCTTCGCGCCGTGCCGCGTCGTGCATCAAGCGGGAGACTTCCATTTCCGACAACCCCTCGGGAATAGCCGAAAGCGGCTTTGAAATCAGGTTGTCCGGAATCTCGTCGAACAGATCGTCTATCCGGTGTACACCGCATTCGGCAAGCATTTCCCGCTCGTCATCGGCGGTGTGGGGAATAAAAGGCAATGCAGTTCCTCAGCTAACGGTTATTTGCCCTTGCGCCCCGGCAGCCGACGCCGCTCCGCAATCCAGGCAAACGGCGCCCCGACTCAATCCGACTCGCTTTCGACAAGTTCGCCATAACCCGATGCATCAAGCAGTGTTTCCAGTTCCCCGGCATCGTCCGGGCGAAGCCTGAACATCCAGGCGTCATAGGCACTTTCGTTGATCTTTTCGGGTGCGTCGGCAAGTGCCTCATTGATGGCCAGAATTTCTCCACTCAGCGGCGCATAGATATCAGATGCCGCTTTCACCGACTCGACGACCCCGCATTCTTCGCCTTTCTTGAACTTTCGCCCGACTTGCGGATTCTCGACATAAACCAGGTCGCCGAGCAGGTCCTGCGCATGATGCGTAATCCCGACACTGACACTTCCGTCGGCTTCCTTGCGGACCCATTCGTGGGTGTCGGTGTATTTAAGATCGGCGGGAATGCTCATGAAACGACCCCCTTTACAGTCCACCCTTGTTCAGTCCAATTGATCATCGATCAGGCTCTTTCCGTGACGAACAAACGGGTATTTTACCGTTCTCGCCGACAAGTCACGGCCACGTACCGCCACGCGGACGTCTTCTCCGTAATCGACTCCGACAGGCAGTCTCGCAAGTGCGATGGAAAGACCCAGCGTCGGCGAGAAGGTTCCGCTCGTCGTTTCTCCATCGCCAAGCGGTGTTTGCACCTTCTGATGCGCACGCAGCACACCGCGCTCGCGCAACACCAGACCCATCAGCTTGCGGCCCGGCACTGATCCGGCGACTGCCTGCTTGCCGATGAAATTGCGCGACGATGCGAGATCAACCGTCCACGCCAGGCCGGATTCCATCGGCGTAACGGTTTCGTCCATATCCTGTCCATACAGATTCATTCCCGCCTCAAGACGCAGTGTGTCGCGCGCACCAAGACCGGCGGGCGCAACACCCTGGGCCAGCAACGCATCCCACAAGCCTGTCGCGTCAGCGGACGGTAACGTGACCTCGAACCCGTCTTCGCCGGTATAACCGGTGCGGGCAATGAGCCAGTCACCGCAGGTCGTCGCGCAAAAAGGCGGGATCTGATGCGACGCGCTCTCGGTGCCTGGTTCCGCTCGCCATAATTTTGTCCGTGCGTTCGGTCCCTGCACCGCAATCATTGACAGGTCACGCCGCGCAACAATGTCAACGTCCGGCGCGGAGCGATCGCGCTGCAGGGCCAGCCATTCGAGGTCTTTCTCGGCTGTTCCGGCATTGACCACCAGCCGATATGTGCCGGAAGCCATGCGATAGACGATCAGATCGTCAATGACGCCGCCCTGCTCGTTCAGCATGCAGGAGTAGAGCGCCTCGCCGGGCTCGGCCAGGCGCTCGACGTTATTCGCCAGCAGTCCGAGCAAATACGGTCTGGATTGGTCACCTTGTATATCGATTGCGAGCATATGCGAAACGTCAAACATGCCTGCATCACGCCGCACGCTGTGATGCTCCTCAATCTGCGATCCGTAGTGGAGCGGCATTTCCCAGCCGCCGAAATCGACAAGCTTTGCCTTTAGTTTGAGGTGCGCTTCATAAAGCGGAGTGCGTCTTAGCATCGGATTAACGGTCCGCAGTGTCAGGACGGATAAAAAAGGTAAATACGGTAACCGGCCGCTTGAAGCGGCCCGGTGTCGAGATACAGGTTGACTGATAGCTCCTGGCGCCCGGGTAATCCTTGTTCTTTTCGCACACCGTCGGCGAGGTACTCTTCCGGGACAAACACACGCCGCGCCACAACCTGTTCGCGGGCGTTGGTCAGGGTCAACTCGAAGGCCGGATATTCCACCGGAACCCGTGCGCGATTGCGAACCAACGCTGTCAGCTTGACCAGATTCGGCTTGCGCGGATCGACGAGTTGCAAATCAGACGCATCAATGTGGAGTTGCTCGGCGAGGCGCGGCAGTTCGATTTCACAGGAAAGCCACCGGCAGACCTGTTGGTAGACGGGTTTTGCCTGAGGCAAGTTGACCAGAACCTCTGTGCGAAAGACATATCCGGCCTGAACCAGCACACCCAGCAGCATCAGCAGTGACAAACCCAGCCACAACCGGTTGCTCGCCAGATTCGGAGCCGGTTTGAACTCCCATTCGTACAAGCTGGCCGCGGCGTCGAG
>LJTS01000237.1 GCA_001304425.1 Betaproteobacteria bacterium SG8_40 | reverse complement strand
CGCCGCAGACTACCCGGTCATGCAAGACGAGATGGATCCGGGCATTCGCTTCCTGATCGAACAAATCGGGTTTGATCACGACCCCGGCAAGCCGATCAGCGATCAGACACTGCTTAAACTGGCAATAGAGGCAACTCGGCGTGAAGAAGCGATGCGCCATGCGAGTGACCGCAAGGCCAAACCAGCAGCGCCTGCTTTTGACTTTGACGCGCTGCATGCGAGTGTCGATGCAGTTGGTGCGGGTGGCAAGGTCGACTGGGACAGCGACAATAGTGGCTGGTGGCTGAATCGTTTCTCGTCACTCGGTAAGGGTTCGTTCGGTGCTGGCAAGTCCGGTGCTGGCCTCGCCGATTTCCTGGCTGACAGCAGGAAGGACTTTGATAAGGAAGCAAAGCAGAACGAATTCGATTCGCTCGGGAGCAGCCTGAAGTCAAACCGTGGGGACACAACCGAGGCTAAGGGCTGGTTCGATCTGTAATTTGAGATCAGTGACGACGCGGCTAAATAATGCCTGTTGTGCCGTGACCTAGCGCGGGAAAGGTTGTTACGTAGTAGTATAAAAAGCCCTATGGGCTCCGAAACGGTAGTGGGTCTCACTTGAAGGGCAGGGATAATTCATTGATACAAAAGGGGAGGTAGTAAGCATGGCTGCGAAACAGGAAGGTGCTGCGAATAGCGGCACCCAGGGAACCAAGCTCAAGTGGGACGACAGCAACATGAAGAGTTCCTACGCGAATGTGTGTAATGTCACCAGCACGCGCGAGGAAGTCGTCATGTTGTTCGGCGTGAACCAGGCGTGGAACCGGGGGCAGAAGGAAGTCACCATTCAACTGACGGACCGCATCATCATCAGCCCGTATGCCGCGAAACGCCTGAGCATGCTTCTGCAAGGGGTTGTCTCGGAGTACGAGAAGCGTTTCGGCACGCTCAACGTCGAAGCGACCTCAGGCGAAGCCGCCAAGTAATAGTAGCCGTGAACCCCGCAAGATGCTGCGGGATTCCCGGCCTCCATGGCTGAACCCGGGTTACACGAACACCACGCGCGGCTGCGCGTGGCCAGCAGCGCTGCCCCGCATGTTCCTGATGCGGCGTGGAAGCGGTTTGCCCAGGCGCAAAGCGCCGAGGAGTTCTGCGGCAGCTGGCTGGTGATTCAGGCCAATGTCATCGGCGGTGTATCCGATGGCGTGGTCGTCCTCCAGAAACCCGGCGGTACATCGTTTGCCCCGGTTGCCTTTTTTCCCGAAGAGTCCCCGCGGCGCTCGCATTTGGCGAGCATCAGCGAGCGCGTCCTTGCCGAAGGCAGAGGCGTGGTCGAGCCGTTTGAGTCCGAAGACCCGGAAGCCATCGGGCCGCGCTACCAACTCGCCTACCCGGTCCGTACCGACGGACAGGTCAGAGGTGTCGTCGGCGTTGATATCGACTGGCGCAACGAAGCGCAGCTGCAGTCGGCGATGCGTGACCTGCAGTGGGGTTCGGCATGGCTCGAATTGTTCCTGCGGCGCCACGCGGACCCGATGGAAACATCGAGGCTGCGGCTCAAACTTGCGCTCGAACTTGTGTCGACGTTGCTTGAACAGGAAGGTCTGAAAGAGGGCACTGCGGGGTTTGCAACCGAGCTCGCGTCACGTCTGGGATGCGACCGCGTCACGGTAGGCTTGCTCAAGCGGCGCCGCATCCGCGTGACCGCGGTGTCGCATTCAGCCCAGTTCGATCGGCGCTCGAATCTTCTGCGCGCCGTGGAGACGGCGATGGAAGAGGCCACCGACCAGGCCGAACCCGTCGTTTATCCACCAGACCGCGACACCTCGCCGGTGGTGGCTCACGCGCACGAAATGCTCGTGCGCGAGTCCGGGGCAGGCAGTGCCGTGAGCTATCCGTTGATGAGCGGAGAAGAGGTTGTCGGTGCTCTCAGCCTGGAGCGGCCGCCCGGCAAGCGATTCGATTTGCCGACACTGGAATTATGTGAAGCCGTCGCTGCGGTTGCCGGACCGATTATTGATCTGAAGCACAGGAACGAGCGCAACCTGTTTGTGCACGCGGGTGGATCGACCGTTTCTTTATGGAAAAAGATATTCGGTCCGGGACATCCCGGGCTGAAGCTGGTGACGATAGTGGCCGCCGCTGCGCTGGGTTTTCTGGCTGTTGCCGAAGGGGATTACCGCGTCTCTGCCAATACCACCGTCGAAGGTGTGGTGCAACGCGCTGTCAGCGCACCGTTCAACGGTTACATTTCCGAGGCACCGCTGCGTGCCGGGGACGTCGTTCGAGCGGGCGAGCCGATCGTGATGCTCGATGACCGGGAATTGCGTCTGGAGCGAATCAAACTGGTCGGTCAGCGCGAGCAATACCGCCGCCAGTACCGGCAGGCGATGGCGGACCATGAACGCGCCCAGACCGAAATCGTCGGCGCGCAGATCGAGCAGACCGAAGCACAATTGGCAATGGTCGAGGAGCAGTTGTCGCGTTCGCGTCTGGTTGCGCCTTTTGACGGGTTTATCGTGGTGGGCGACCTGTCGCAGAATCTCGGATCGCCGGTCGAACGCGGTGAAGTGCTGTTTGAGGTTGCGCCGCTGGATGGTTTCCGGGTTATGTTGGAAGTCGACGAGCGCGACATCGCTGATGTCGCGATAGGCCAGACCGGGCAACTTGCCGTTGCGTCCATGCCGGATGAACGGTTTGATTTTGCTGTTTCGAAGATCACTCCAGTCAACGAGGCAAAGGACGGGCGCAACTATTTCCGCGTCGAAGCGCAGCTGGAAGGTGACGCCGGGCGCTTGCGTCCGGGAATGGAAGGGGTGGGCAAGATTTTCGTCGAACAGCGCAAACTTGTCTGGATCTGGACGCGCAGCCTCGTAGACTGGGTGCGTCTGACGTTGTGGTCATGGGCGCCGTAGGAATCGCATACCCGAGGACCGGGTTCAATGTCGACTGATCTGTACAGCCCGTCCTGGTACCGCGTTGAAGACATGCGGCCGCGGCTGCGCAGTCATGTGCGCATACATCGCCACCACTATCGGGGCGAACGGTGGTACGTTCTCGAAGACCGCATCTCCAAGCGTGTGCACCGCTTTAATCCGGTTGCGCACTACGTCATTGGCCTGATGGATGGCCGCCGCACAGTGAACGAAATCTGGGAGAACGCCATTTCCCGGTTCGGTGACGATGCGCCAACCCAGGACGAGGTCATTCGTTTGCTCTCGCAGCTACACTCGGCCGAGGTCCTGCAAACGGAAATCACCCCTGACCTCGCCGAGCTGATGCTGCGGGCGCGCCGCAGCGGTTCGAAAACGCTCAAGCAGAATCTGCTTTCGCCGCTGGCGATTCGCATACCTCTCTTCGATCCCGACAAGGGCCTGACGCGCTGGCTTGCCTGGTATCAGCCTTTGTTCGGATTTCTCGGTGCGCTGATCTGGTTTGTGGTGGTGGGGTTCGCCGCATTCAGCGGCGCTTCGCACTGGGAGGAATTGACTCAGGACGTCGCGTCGCGCGTACTGGCACCACACAATCTGTTGCTGATGCTGCTGATCTTCCCGGTTCTGAAACTGTTTCACGAGTTCGGGCACGCATGTGCGGTCAAGGCCTGGGGCGGGGAAGTTCACGAGATGGGCATCATGTTTCTGGTGTTGATGCCCATTCCGTATGTCGATGCCTCGTCGGCCTCGACGTTTCGCAGCATGCGCCAACGTGTGGTCGTTGGTGCGGCCGGAATGATTGTTGAGGTATTCATCGCTGCGCTGGCGCTGTTCCTGTGGATTGACTCCGAGCCGGGTATCTTTCGCGCCGTGTTGTACAACATCATGCTGATCGCCGGTATATCCACGGTGTTGTTCAATGGAAACCCGTTGCTGCGCTATGATGGCTACTACATCCTTTCCGACCTGATACACATTCCCAACCTGCGCGTTCGGTCAAACCAGTACCTGGGCTATCTCGTTGAGCGTTACATGTTCGGCGTGAAACTCGGGGATTTTGAAGCCACTGCCTCTGAGAAACGATGGTTTGTATTTTTTGGTATCGCATCCTTTCTCTATCGGATGTTTGTGATGGCCGTGATCGCGCTCTTCGTCGCGGCAGAGTATTTCATCGTGGGTGTCATCCTTGCCGCCTGGGTCGTGGTCACCGCCATTATCCTTCCGCTCGCCAAGGGCATCGCCTATTTGCTGACGCACCAGAAACTGCGGCGTTATCGCTTGCGCGCGCTCGCGGTCACCGTGATGGTGGGCTGGCTCGTCTGGCTCGGCCTGTTCGTGCTGCCCACGCCGCACTGGACTCGTGCCGATGGCGTGATCTGGGTGCCGGAGAATGCGCAGTTGCGTGCTGGCGCGGACGGATTCGTGCGCGAGGTCGCGGCGACTCCGGGGCAAACCGTGTCGCGTGGTACACCGCTCGTCTTTTCCGACGACGAGCAATTGCGATTGCGTATTCGCGTTCTCGAGGCACAGCTGCGTTTGCTGCGCACCAGGGCGCAATCGGAACTGCAGTCCGATCTGGTGACCTGGGCCCTGACCAATGAAGAAATCAAGGTCACCGTCGATGAACTGGAGGACGCTCGCAGACGAGTCAGTGAACTGACGATACTCAGTCCTATTTCTGGAGAGTTCGTCCTGGCCATGCCGATAGAAGACATGCAGGATCGATTCGTTCGAAAAGGGCAGCTGATCGGTTACGTTATCCCGTCAGCCGCGGTTACTGCGCGCGTGCTGGTTTCACAGGATAACGTCGACCTGGTGCGGTCACAAAGCGAGCATGTGCGCGTCAAGCTCGCCAGCCGCTTGTATGAGACATACGATGCCCGGGTCAAGCGCGAGGTGCCGGCGGCCAGCGACCGTCTTGCAAACCCCGCATTGTCCAGCGTCGGCGGTGGTCCTGCTGCCGCGGATCCGCGTAACCCGGATCAGCCGAAGACACTTGAAAAGTGGTTCGAGTTTGAGCTGGCCCTTCCTGGCGCCATGACGCCAGTGTTGGGCGAGCACGTGTACGTGCGTTTCGAGCATGCTTCCGAGCCGCTGGCGTATCGCGCCTACCGCAGCCTGCGGCAAAAGTGCGATGTGATGACAGCGGCGGCAACAGGTTTTCTTGGCGGGGGCTACCCGGAACGCGACGACAAGCCGCAAACCAAACTCGAGCGTGCGGTAACCGCTGCGCGTTTCTTTTCCGACCGCTTGTCGGCAAAGCAGGCAGGCCTCAAACGCATTGTGAACGCGGTTAACGCCTGCAGCGCCGGCGTTGAAGCACTCGAAGATGATCAGCTGCTTGCCCGTGCCCATGCGTTGAGGCCGCGCTTGCGCAAGGCCGGGGTAAGCGATCTGGACCTGGTGGCGCAGGCCTTTGCCATGGTGCGTGCCGCCTCTTTCCGCGCTCTTGGGAAGCGGCACTTCGACGTACAACTTGTCGGTGCCTGGGCGATGCTCAACGGGATGCTGGCGGAAATGGAAACCGGGGAGGGCAAGTCGCTCACAGCAATCCTGGTTGCGGCCGCCGGCGGCCTGGCCGGACACGCGGTTCATGTGATTACGGTCAATGATTACCTTGCGGAGCGCGATGCCGAGGTAATGAGGCCGGTATATGAAAAGCTCGGGCTCACGGTCGGGTTTGTGAAACAGGGAATGGATCCGGCTGCCAGAACCGTTGCGTACCGTTGCGACATCACCTACTGCAGCAACAAGGAAATTGCTTTCGATTACCTGCGCGACCGGTTGGCCCTGGGCGGCAAGGCGAGGCCTATCGCAACCAAACTTTCCCGCCTCGAAGACGAAGGTGGTGATCAGTCGTTACTTCTTCGCGGACTACAGTTCGCCATCGTCGATGAGGCGGACAGCGTGCTGGTGGATGAGGCGCGAACGCCGTTAATTCTCTCGGCGGAAGCGAAACAGGGCGGCGAAGTTACGGTACATCACGAGGCGCTGGAGCTTGCGCGCCAGTTGACCGACGATGACTATCAGGTGACAGACGACGGGATCGTTATCAAAGACGAGGGCCTTGAACGACTGGCGGACCTTGCAAAGGAAATGAAAGGGGTGTGGGCAGGTCCCAGGCGCCGTGAACAGCTGGTGCGTCAGGCGCTGGCGGCTCTGCACCAGTTCGAACGTGACAAGCATTATCTGGTGCGTGACGACAAGGTCGTGATCATCGACGAGTACACCGGGAGATTGATGCCCGACCGGTCGTGGGAGCAGGGGCTGCATCAGCTCATAGAGATCAAGGAGGGCTGTGAGGTGACCGGCAGACGGGACACGCTTGCGCGCATCAGCTAT
>LJTS01000010.1 GCA_001304425.1 Betaproteobacteria bacterium SG8_40 | reverse complement strand
AAATCGCCGATCCCCTGTTCCGTTTCTTTGACGGTCTGTTCCACGTCATGATGAAAATGACCGAGTGGATCATGAAGTTCGCTCCGATCGGCGTCTTCGGCCTCATTGCTGCTGTGGTCGCGAAGACCGGATTCGGCGCGGCGCGGCCGCTGGCAGTGTTTGCGCTGACGGTCGTTCTGGCGCTTGCAGTGCATGCCTTCATTATTCTGCCGCTGCTGTTGCGTTTCGTCGGCCGCGTCAAGCCGTATGCCACGGTACGCGCGATGTCGCCGGCGATGCTCACCGCGTTTTCCACTTCGTCGTCATCGGCAACGCTACCGGTGACGATGGACAGCCTCGAACAGAATGTCGGTGTCTCCAATAACGTATCGAGTTTTGTCTTGCCGCTGGGCGCAACCGTGAACATGAACGGCACCGCGTTGTATGAATGCGCCGCCGCGATGTTTCTCGCCCAGGCCTACGGGATCGAACTGAGCTTCGGTGTCCAGTTCAGCATCGTCATGATCGCACTGCTGACTTCCATCGGTGTCGCCGGCGTGCCGTCGGCTTCGCTGGTAGCGATTGCCATCATTCTCAATGCGGTTGGCTTGCCGGTCGAAGCAATCGGCGTGCTGATGGTGTTCGATCGTGTGCTCGACATGTGCCGCACCAGTGTGAACATCTGGGGTGACGCGTGCTGCGCGACGATTGTCGCGAAGCTGAGAGGCGAGAAGACCAAGGTCGACATCTAAACGCGTTGGACGGGCTGATATCGATTTTTCCCATATAGGCTATAGGCGAAGCAGTGCAGTTTACCGACATCATCTCCATTGCCGGATACGCCATCGAGGCGGTCGGCGTGCTCGTCATCGTTGCGGGAACGTGTATTGCCTCGGCCGCATTCATTCGCAGCTTTCGCAACCTGCCTGAAGGTGTTGCATACACCAACTACCGGCGGCAATTGGGCCGATCGATCATTCTGGGCCTGGAGTTTCTGATCGCCGGTGATATCGTGCGAACCGTTGTCGTCGCGGACACGTTGGAGAACGTCGCGATCCTCGGCTTGATCATACTGATTCGTTCATTTCTCAGCGCGACGTTGCATCTTGAGGTCGAAGGCCGGTGGCCATGGCAGGCCGACAGACGCAACCCCGGATAGGGTTGCCTGATCCCGCGCTGGCGGTGGCTTTGTTACCGCGCGACCTGGCGGCGGCTCGGGACGGGCGTTAGGCGCCAATCGCATGCGGCCCTTCTTGTTGACCGTTGCGCTGCTCACGCTGAGTAACGTCTTCATGACATTTGCGTGGTATGCGCACCTGAAGCAACTCGGTCACAAACCCTGGATCGTGGCTGCGCTCGTTAGCTGGGGGATTGCCTTTTTCGAGTACATGCTCCAGGTGCCGGGAAACCGTATCGGATTTTCGGTGATGTCGGTTGGTCAGCTGAAGATTCTGCAGGAGATCATCACGCTGTCGGTGTTTGTGCCGTTTGCGATCTTTTACCTGCGGGAGCCACTGAAGCTGGACTATCTCTGGGCTGGCCTTTGCATACTCGGCGCCGTCTATTTCATCTTTCGAAGCAAGTGGGGCGGGGTCTGACAAGACAGCGGTAAACGCGTCCAGGCGCCGTTGGAGTTGCCTGTGTCAGGCAACTCCAACGGACGGATCTGCGCCGGAGCATGCCCGGCACAGTCGGCAAACCGCCACCGGCATAAGCCGGTGGCGGTTGATCATGCCGCTCTTGGCAAATCCGGATTACCTGACGGGCCGCCATGAACAACGGGCGACGCCGGGGTGAGGACGCTCACCGATGACAACTCTTTCATGGAGGGTGCTTGCGCGCGTTTGTCCGCGTACTCGGCCAACCGGCGGCGCGGCGCCAGTTTCCTGTAGATCAGGTAGTACGCAGTCAAAGTCGCTGCAAGCAGTGCGACTTCCCTGATCCCCATCGCCGGGCCGGTCGCGGATGCAAAGAACCGCACGCCGAAGCACAGGCCGAAGGCGAACAGGCCGGTGATTGCTACGGTCGACAGATCCGAGAGCACACCGTCCGAGGTCCAGCCGCGACCATCCGGCGCTCGATCGAGAAGCATAAACACGGTGAAGAGAACTACTGCAATACCCAACAAGGCGACAGCGTAGACGATATCCATAGACAGCCTCCGGGAGGTCAATCCCAAAAAACCGCAGAACTCGCTTGCCCGGACTCGATGATTTCGATCCGTACGGCACTGTGCCGCACCGCGGTTGGAGCGGCGCAGTGCACCGGCTCACTCACGATTTAGGCGATTCCACCCGAAGTGGACGGGCTTTGGGGGAGCGCTTGCAAGCCGACGTTGCACAGTCAGCAGCAAGCAACCCTTTGGGCTGCGGGGGGTCGGACGACGGCCCCCATACGCCCTCCTCGGCGGGAGGACGGTTGCGAAACGTGCCGCAACCCGGAACCGTTTCCAAACCAGGTCAGTATGACTTTGTCTGGCCAACGCGCACCGGCAGCGGCGGACGCGAATATTAGCACTTTCGAATTTTTGCGCAATAGTGGTCCCGGGTTGCCCCCCGATTCGGGCCGCGCCGGCCAGCAACCAGGCAAAAAAGCGAGGAGACCGCCAGGCAGTGTTTGCTGCCCGACAGCCTCCTCGCACGGTTGATCGGATCAACCGGAGGGGGGAGGAACTCAGTTATGCGTGACCGAAGACAGGTCGCCGAAGCGGTAGTTGCCGGCGGCCTTGGCGAAAGGCTTGGAGTCGCTACGCGGGTTCATGGCATTGCGGTCGCTCCACTTGGCTTCGCTGATTTGCCCAACCTTCAGTTCCTGGCCGGCTTTCTGCCCATGGGTGACATTTGACAGATCGCTCACGGCGGCAAAGGCGTTCATGGAAAGTCCGAGCAGTGCGGCGGCGATGGTGGTTTTGATGATCATGGTGGTATCTCCTTAAAAAGTCCGTAATGGGTGAGTAGTCATCTCGCTGAATGTTTGACCGTGCGAGTGGTTACAGATTACGGATCAGGAGTAACAAGCGCTGCGAAGCGTGGCGCAGCAGGAATGTGCGGTAATGCCAATCGGGTGGAACGACACGGCGCGGCAAAATTTCTTCCTCCACCACCTGGTTACGTCGGCGCGGCAGCGATTCTCTTTACACAAATCAGCACAAGGCCACCGTTTCGCTCTGACGATTAACACGAGACATCGTCGGGCGCGACTTTGCGCTCTCGTTCTCTACGTGTTAAACATGGTCAGTCAGGTCACTAACGTGCGTTCACGAGCACACCGAAAGAACGTGGCCGATTCAAGGGGGGACAAACTATGTTCAGGAAGATCATGGTGCCGGTTGACCTGGCGCATCTTCCGAGTTTGCAAAAAGCACTCGATGTCGCTGCCGGACTGGCGCGCCAGTATGACGCGTCGCTGTGCTATGTCGGCGTGACCACTTCGCAGCCGAGCCCTGTCGCGCACAATCCCGAGGAATACCGCAGCAAGCTCGAAGCGTTCGCTCGTGAACACGCGCCAGAAAATGGTCAGGCGCCCAGCGTCGCTGTGTACAACAGTCACGACCCGGTAGTGGATCTCGACGAAATTCTGGTGCGCGCAGTGAGCGAGTTGCAAGCCGACCTCGTCGTCATGGCGACGCATTTGCCACGACACATCGACGCCATCATGCCCGCCAACGGCAGCAAGGTCGCGGCACACACCAACGTATCGGTCTTCCTGGTACGCCCTTGAGGCTGTCGCGCCCTTGAGCGCGGCGCGCACGCGATCGGAGAAATTACGTGAATGACAAGACGGAACAACACACCGCAAACGATGAGGTTGCGCCGGGGGTACCGCTGCCCGAGGGTGCTGCCAACCTGATTGAAACTGACTACGAGATCGGCCAGGATAACTACAGCGGTCAGAAATTTGGCATTCGCGTCGACATTCACAGCGCGGTATTCAGCTTCTCGGCTTTGACCATCCTGGCTTTCGTGATTCTGACGTTGGCCTTGCCGCAGCACGCCGGCCCGATTTTCAAACACATGCGCGGATGGCTGACCGGCAACCTGGAGTGGTTCTTCCTGCTGTCCGGAAACGTGTTCGTGCTGCTGTGCGTGGCGCTGATCGTGTCGCCGCTCGGGCGGGTGCGCATCGGCGGGCAGAGGGCCGATCCCGACTTCAGCTACCTTTCCTGGTTCGCCATGCTGTTCGCGGCGGGCATGGGTGTCGGTCTGGTGTTTTACGGTGTTGCAGAGCCTTTGACCCATTACGGCACTTCGCTAGGTGGAACCAGTGTTGGCGACGGCGGGGTGCGTACTGACTGGGCGCCACTGGGGGCTGCGGCAGGAGACCCGGGGGGTGCGGCCCGACTCGGCATGGCGGCCACCATTTTCCACTGGGGTTTTCATCCCTGGGCGATCTACGCCGTGGTTGCGCTGTCGTTGGCCATCTTCTCCTATAACAAGGGCCTGCCGCTCACCATGCGTTCGATCTTCTATCCGCTGCTCGGGGAGCGTGTATGGGGCTGGCCGGGACATGTGATCGACACCCTCGCGGTATTCGCCACGCTCTTCGGCCTGGCGACTTCGCTGGGCATCGGCGCGCAGCAAGCATCTGCCGGCCTGACGCATCTGTTCGGTATTCCCGGTGGCAACACAACACTGGTGCTGTTGATCGCCGGCATTACGGCGGTGGCCCTCGTCTCCATCGTCATGGGCGTGGACAAGGGCGTGAAGCGCCTGTCCGAAATCAACCTGGTGCTGGCTATTCTGTTGCTGCTGTTCGTGGTCGCGGTCGGGCCAACGCTGATGATCGTGACAGGTTTCGCCCGGAATATCGGCGCCTACCTGACGGAGCTGCCTTTCCTGTCCAATCCCTTCGGTCGGTCGGACGCGAATTTCAGCCAGGGCTGGACCGCGTTCTACTGGGCCTGGTGGATCAGCTGGTCCCCTTTCGTCGGCATGTTCATCGCACGGGTCAGTCGCGGCCGGACCGTGCGCGAGTTCCTGATTGCGGTGTTGCTCGTGCCGTCGGCGGTGTCGGCTTTCTGGATGACGACGTTTGGCACTACCGCCATTGACCAGTTGCAGAATGGAATGACCGCGGCCAGGGACGCGGATCTTCCGTTGCAATTGTTCATGGTCCTGGAGCAGCTACCCTTGTCGCAGATCACGGCATTCGTCGGGATCGTGCTGGTGATCGTGTTCTTCGTGACATCTTCGGACTCGGGCTCGCTGGTCATTGACGCCATTACCGCAGGCGGAAAGATCGATGCGCCCAAGCCGCAGCGTGTGTTCTGGGGGCTGATGGAAGGCGCGGTGGCCATTGCCCTGCTGGCGGGCGGCGGACTTGGCGCCTTGCAGGCAATGGCGGTTTCCACCGGCCTGCCATTCACTGTTGTGCTGCTGGTCGGCTGTTATGCCATTGTCAAGGGATTGATGGACGAGCCGCGTTCGGGCTGATTCGAAACGGGGGATCCCCCGTCCCCGCGGATCAGCTCTGTCATACTGCGCGACCTGACGAGTCACGTTACAAGCCACCGGGTGTACGATTGCCATGCCGAATCATCGGCATGGTCTTTCCGGAGTTTTCGCCAATCAACCGATTGAGTGCCGTGTCGTGCAGACCGCGTGTTTCATCATCAAGGGGAGCAGCATCCAGTGATCAGGTTCTATTTCAATCTCTCGCCCAACCCGATGAAGGTTGCATTGTTGCTCGAAGAGCTGGGCATGCCGTACGAGCCGGTTCCGGTGGACCCACGCAAGGGCGAGCAGTTCACTCCGGAGTATCTCGCTATCAACCCGAACGCAAAGGTGCCCGCTATTGTCGACGATGGTACGACCGTGTTCGACAGCAACGCCATCCTGCTCTATCTCGCCGAGAAAACCGGACGTTTCCTGCCCGAACCCGGAAAATCGCGTCGCGGTGAGTTGTTGTCGTGGCTGATGTTCGTTGCCAGTGGCATCGGTCCGTATTCCGGTCAGGCGGTTCACTTTCACCACTTCGCGCCACAACCCCAGGAGTACGCGGTCAACCGTTACGACTTCGAGGTCGAGCGCCATTACAGGATCGTTGACGAGCGGCTGGGCCGGCAGCCCTACATGATGGGCGCTGACTACACGATCATCGACATGGCGGTGTGGGGTTGGGCACGGTTGATACCGCGCGCGCTTGACGACGAAGACGCGTTGAGCCGGTTTCCCAACGTCAAGCGCTTGCATGATGAAATCTATGCCCGTCCCGCCGCGAAGGGCGTCGAACGGCTGAGCGAGCAATACCAGTTCAAGATCGAATGGGACGAGGAGGCGCGCCGCAACATGTTCCCGCAGCTGGCGCGTCTGGGTCTGAAGTAAAGGACTGTTGGCGGACCTGGCTTCATCGGAAATCGCACTGTCGGAAATTGCATTACCGGAACTGGACGAAGGTCATCCGCACGACCTTGTGTCCAGCGTAATTCCGAAGCCCCATCCGGCAAACGGCCGGACCGGGTGCCGGGCAAGTTTTCAGGTGCCTGCTGCGCTATCCGCTCCGGTCAGCTGATCGCGGGTGCCGGGAAGCCGCGGAGGTTTCGGGAGATTCATCAGGGAGGTCAATCAATATGAATGCGTTTCGTGTGCTTCTGGTTGTCATGTTCGTTACGATCTCCGCGTATACCATGGTCGTTATTTCAACGCATGGCATCAACTTGTTGCCGGTGTTTTTCGGCGCCATGGCAAACATGGACTGGCCCGGCCAGTTCAATCTCGACTTCACCTGCTTTCTGGTGTTATCAGCGCTCTGGGTGTCGTGGCGCCACCGGTTTTCCGCCGGCGGACTCGTTCTGGGGTTGGTCGCCCTGTTCGGCGGGGCCTTGTTTCTGAGCGCGTATCTGCTGGTCGAAAGCATCAAGGTCGATGGCGATGTCAAGTCGCTGCTGCTCGGCAGCGCGCGAGCGGGTTGACCGCATCGACCGATTTTTCGCAGTCGGGGTTACGCCGTATAGTCCGCCGGGGGTGGTTGCATGGCTCAGCGCCGGATACGGGCACAAACCTGCGAAAATGCGCCCGAGCTTGCTGACAATCGCGCATTTTGTGGCAACTTCGGTTGCCAGATATCCTCCGACCAGAAAATGAACCGATCATGACAAACTCAAACGGACCCACATCTACTCGCGTCTTCGGCGCACCGTTGCGTTACATCCAGGGCCCGGGTGTGCTAGAGGAAATTGGTGGCATGGCGGCTCTCGCCGGGCGGCACGCGTTGCTGGTAGCCGATCAGTTTGTGATGGATCTGGTCGGTGAGCCCGTACGCCGGTCGTGCCGCAAGGCCGATGTCTCTCTTCAGACTGTCCTGTTCAACGGAGAGATCACCAACGCCGAGATAGAACGCCTGGGCAAACTGGCGGCGTCGTCGCCGGTAGACGTGGTCATCGCCGCGGGCGGCGGCAAAGGCATCGACGTCGGCAAGGCCGTCGCACATCATCTCGATGTCGAGGTCATCACGTTGCCGACCATCGCCTCCAACGACGCGCCGACCAGCAAGATTTTCGTCGTCTATGGCGAAGACCATCGCTTGCTCGGGGCGAAGCACATGAAGGCGAACCCGCTGGCGGTGGTGGTCGATACCAGTCTGATTGCGCGCGCGCCGAAAAAATTGCTGCTGGCCGGCATTGGCGATGCGATTTCCAAGAAGTTCGAAGTTGCCCAATGTTTCAAGGCCGGCGCGAACAATCTGTATGGCGCGCGTGGCATGCAGGCGGCAGGCGCTCTGGCGGACCTCTGCTTCGCGACCCTGCTCGAACATTCTCAAGGCGCCCTGGCGGCCGTCGAACGGCAACAATCGGACGCCAGCCTCGAGGCCCTGGTCGAAGCCACCGTATTGCTGAGCGGCTTGTGTTTTGAGAATGGCGGTTTGTCTATCGCCCACGCCATGACCCGGGGTCTGACGGCGATACCGGAAACCGCGTACGAATTGCATGGTCTGCAGGTGGCTTACGGGCTATTGATCCAGCTGCAGCTGGAAAACCGGCCGGCCGGGTTCGTGAACGAACTTCGACAGTTCTATGCGCGAACGGGTCTTCCGTTGCGTCTGCGCGACCTGGGGATGAAGCAGGACGCAACGCCGGAGCAGATCAGGACGATTGCCACGCAGACTCTGACCGCGCCTTACATTGTGAACTTCGAGCGCAGCCTGGACGCGGACGATCTTGCGGCGGCTCTGGAGGCTGTCGAGTCACACACCTAGAAACCGGACCATGCGCGTGCAACCGTGGTTTTTTCGTTCACCCGACGACAAGGCATCCACAGGGATGCCACAAACCGGAGTGCGTGATGGAACGCGCTGAAATGGTTCGAGAGTATCTTCGCGCGCTCGACTTGCACGCGCGCACGACCGATTTCAGCCTGCTCACTGACCTCGTTGCAAGGCATGTGGCCACCTTTGCGTTCAGTAGCGTCGGGAGCTTGCTCGGAGAACGTCTGCCGCTGGATTTCGAATCGCTGTTCCAGCGCATCGTCGTGCAGCGGCGCGGCGGCTATTGTTTTCAGCACAACGGCTTGATGTTCGAGGTGCTGGAGGAGCTGGGATTCTCGCCGACCCTGTATCTGGCGCGTGTCATCTATAACCAGGACACACACCCGGGCCTGACACACCGGATTTCGATGGTCGAACATGAAGGCCGCAGCTACGTGATGGATGTCGGCTTCGGACCGCTTGGACCGAGGATTCCGGTCCCCATGTCGGACACCGGCGCAACGGATGCTCAGAAAAAACTGTTCCGCGTTTCACAGCGCCGGTCCGGTGAATACCATGTCGAGGTATTCAAAGACGAAGCATTCTTCTCGCTGTACCGGTTCGAGCTGGCGCGCTATGGACAGTCCGATTGCGAGCTGGGGCACTTCTACTCACACCGGCACCCCGATGCGACCTTCGTCAATCATCTGGTCGTGTCATTGCTGATGGAAAGTGAAACCCGTTCCCTGCGTAATCTTGAATATTCGGTCATCACGCAATCCGGTGTCCGTAGCACGGCAGTTCGCGATTCAGGTCAACTCGGGCAACTGCTGGTTGGCGAGTTTGGTTGTCAGGTATCCGAAGCCGAGAGCCGGCGGCTGTTCGACAGGATTTCGGCCTGACGATGGTCAGCAATTGAACTCCTGAGAGCCCGGCATCGTGGAACCGGAGAAGGTATTGGCCGTTGTCGCGATGATCTGGTTGATCGCCTCCTTCCTTGCGATGGCGCGATCGATCCGGCGCGGCAGGGAGCTGGCAGACATGCTTGCTGCGCGGCATCCGCAAACCTGGGAAACGCTGGGCCGCCCGCGCCCGGGCTATTTCGAAAGTGCCAGGCGGACTCGGTTTTCGCGATTCGTCGGGCACCGTGAGTTCGAACAACTCGGTGACGAAATACTCGCTGCGCAGTTCGAGGCCTATCGGAAGAATGAGGCCCGCATTGTCCTGTCGGCAATTCTGAGCGGCAGTGTCCTGGCCTTGCTGGTACTCGCGCTGCGCTACTTCGGCTGAAGTCCGCGCCGGCCTGCCGGTCGATTCCGGCGCCGCTGTGCATGTCAGGCCGCGGCACGGCAACGCCTACTTTAGCGTCGCGGCGATTTCGCGGACCTCTTTCGGTGTGTGCTCGCCGGCGAGAGGTGTACCGGGCATCAGGTACTTCCCCATTTCCATCCCGCCAATCATGACCGGCTCGTAGCCGACGTCGCGTATCAGCGGCAATGCAATCGCGATGGCGTCTGCGTCATCGCTCGCGATCGGCATGCCGATACGGCCTGGTTGCTGGTATGCATTGCCCATATTCACATAGCCGATGGCGTTGAAGGCGCGGACGATACGCGCGCCCGGGAGCAGTTCCAGCGATGCGAGGCCGGCACCCTTCTCGCGCGCCCACGTCGCAAGCTCTCCATCGCGCCACACGAACGGATTGCAGGTATCGATCACCACCTTGCCCTCGATCAGGTCCCCGAGATCCTTGCGAACGTCGGGAAGCGCGTGGTACGGCACCGAGATCATGACGACTTCGCCAAACTCGGCTGCCTGTCTCGGCGTGCCGGCCAGTGCATTGTCCCCGAGACGCGCGGCGAGCGCCTCATCGTGATCAATGCTGCGCGAGGAAAACATGACCGTGTGGCCTGCCCTGACCCAGCTGCTGCCGATGGCAGTGCCGACCTTGCCGGAACCGACGATGCCGATCTTCATTCTCCTGGATGCCGCGCGTGCTGCGAGCGGTAGACCGTTGAGCACCACGGTTGCCGCAGCAACGCCCGTGATTCCGAGAAAGCGGCGACGGTGCTGTTGATGAATGCGCTTGTTGTTCATGGCAAGTCTCCAGACAATTGCAACGAATGGCATAACTGCAACTAACCCGATGGCCGATCACTCGGCAACCCAGTGCAGGGCATGGATCAGGTTCGATTCCAGTCCCGGGGTTTTGTTCCGTTCATCCTGACAGCGCAACACGGCTGGCGCACCTGTCCGCGTTGTTGATCGGGCGTAATCGCTGTTGGCAGCAGCGATTGCCCCCGGCGCGAAAGAGTCGGGGGCAACGACATCGACTTCTGCGGCTGCCCGGCATTCGGTCGTTGAATGCCGCGCAGCCCTAACATCAATACGCGTTACGCGGCAGAGAGCGCGGCGGCACCGTGTTTTCGTCCGAGACCGTAATGATCACGCGATCGAGTTTGCCGTTGTACGCATATGGATCCGCGTACATCTTCGACACCTGGGTGCCGGTGTCCCGGCCTACATCGAAAGTCTCGGCAAGAGAGTACGTGCTGATATGCATGAGCGGCATCTCGGTTTCGTCCACCTTCTGCCCGTTGATGTACAACTCGCCCTTGCCGCCGAATTCCCTGGTCTTGATGAAGTTGAACTTGATGTCGACGGGGCCCCTGTCCAGCGGTTTGGATTCGAGGATGTAATGCACGCCGTCGAGGTAGTTGTAGTCGTAGTACACGCGTTCGTTCTTGACGAACATCGAGAATCCGCCCGTCATCCCCCCGACCGCGACGATGACACCTGACTCGCCGCCTGCGCGTTCCAGACGTGTTTCGATTGTGTGGGCGCGGTTCTTGACCGGAGCGGACGATTTCTCGGCGATGCGCACTGCCCCCGGCGCGAAATAGACGAATTCCTTCTGGTCGCCGAAAAGCCTGTCCTGTTGGCTGCCGAGGCGCGCGATCATGTCGTCGTAGAGCGGATAGACGTTGTACTTCCACGCTTCCTCATCGAATACCGCGACCAACTCGGCCAGTTTCTCCGGGTTTTCTTTCGCCAGGTTACGCGACTCGGAAAAATCCTCTGCGACGTGATAGAGCTCCCACTCGTCCTGGTCGAACGGCAGCGTGACGGCAAGGTCCCACGGCATGCGGTTGGCATGTAGCGTCACTGCTTTCCAGCCGTCGGCCCAGATGGCGCGGTTGCCGAACATTTCGTAGTACTGGCGTTGCTTGGCATTGGGCGCATCCGGGTTGTCAAAGGCATATTTCATCGACACCCCGTCCATTGGCTGCTGCTTCACGCCGTTGTACTCCTCGGGAACCGCGACGCCGGCAGCTTCGAGTATCGTCGGCGCGATGTCGCTGATGTGGTGATACTGACTGCGGATCTCGCCCTTGGCCTGGATGCCGTTTGGCCAGTGAACGACGAGGTGATCATGCTGGCCGCCGCGGTGCTCGGACTGCTTGAAGTAGCGGAAAGGCGTATTGCCGGCCATTGCCCAGCCGGCGTGGTAATGCGGATACGTGTTCGCCCGGCCCCAGTCTTCGAGTGCACGCAGGTTCGCGTCGAGCGGCGTCTGCAGGCCGTTCAGGACGTAGGTTTCATTGAACGTGCCGGCGAGTCCGCCTTCGCCGCTGGCACCGTTGTCGGCGGTGACGAAGATCAGCGTGTTGTCCAGTTCACCGATACGCTTGAGTTCGTTGACGACACGGCCGATCTGGAGGTCAACCCACTCCATCTGGGCAGCGAACACTTCCATCTGCCGCGCGTAAAGTTTCTTCTCTTTCTCGGGCAACGAGTCCCACGCGGGAATCGCGTCGATGCGTTCTGTCAATTCCGTGTTGGCAGGGATGATGCCGAGTTCTTTCTGGCGCGCGACGATCTGCTCGCGGGCCTTGTCCCAACCCATGTCGAACTTGCCCTTGTACTTGTTGATGTGGCTGTCGGGCGCGTGGTGCGGTGAATGCATCGAGCCCGACGCCCACAGCATCATGAACGGCAAATCGGGTTTTATTGACTTGTGCCCGGTGATCCAGTCGATCGCCCGGTCGGCCAGGTCCTTGTCAAGATGCACGGACTTGCGATACGGCTCCGGCGTATGGTCGTTCCACATCACCGGCACGAACTGGTGTACGTCGGCGGCCATGAAGGTATAGGCGTGCTGGAAACCTTCGCCGCTGGGCCAGCGATCGAACGGTCCCACCTGTGAGACTTCGTACAACGGTGTGTGATCCCATTTGCCGAGTGCGTAGTTGATGTATCCGGCTTCGGCCAGGTAATTCGCCACGGACTTCGCGGAGTCCGGCATCACCGCGTTGTAACCGGGAAAGCCCATTGCGGTCAGCGCATGGCTACCCAGCCCTATCGAGTGCGGATTGCGCCCAGCCATCAGCGAAGCGCGGCTTGGCGAACACAGCGCCGTGGTGTGGAAATTGTTGAAGCGCAGACCATTCGCCGCCAGCGCATCGATGTTGGGCGTTTCGATCAGTCCGCCGAAACTGCCGACCTGGGCAAAGCCCACATCGTCTAGCAAGAAGATAATGACGTTCGGTGCGTCCTTCCCGGGTGCGGCGTATTCGGGCCACCACTCCTTCGAGTCCTCGTAGCGTTCGGCGATGACGCCGCCAAAGCCTTCGATCTTCTTGATCTTCACGCCGTCGACCACTTGTACCCCGTACTTCTCGGCAGCGGGCTCGGGCGCCGCGGAGTCCTTGCTTGTTTCGGGTTCCGTGTCGCAGGCAGCGAGGGCAAGTCCGAGTAACGAGGCTGCGAGAAAACGAACAAACGTCATGGGAGTCACCCCTTTCAACAAGTCATATTCGAAGGTTGTGGAAGCGGCAATGCGCCTCTCGGTGGTTTCACCACGGCTCGGGTTGAGCGCACCAACGGTCGCGTCAGCAAGTCCGAACTATCGCGAATCGGCGCCAAATAGTGTACGCGAGTACACCAGTGATGACGAGGCCGGGTTGATTGGATGGCCCGGGTTCGCTCCGGACATGGTTCCGGGGCAAATACGACAGGGTATTGAATGAAGAGAGCTTGCGCGGTCCTGCTCCGGCAAAACGCGATCAGGCATCGGCGTCGAGTCTCGTTTCCGGCGCAAGTTGCACCGCATCGCTGGCATTGGATACCCATACGTGGCCATCCTGAACGGTTATCTGCAAAGCCATGTTGCGTGCGGCCAATGCGGCGAGCGCACGGGTATCGGGCTGCGGCAGGTCGAGAACCGTGAGTTTGTTCAGGCGCGCCAGCGAGTCCTCATTCTGTTGCCACCACAGTTGCGCGGCCCGGCCACCGTAACTGTAGACGATCACCTTGTCGGCGCGGCCGCAGGCTTTGCGGATGCGCTTCTCGTCTGGCAGGCCGACGTCGATCCACAGCTGTATGTTGCCGGTCAGGTCCTTGTGCCACAGATCCGGCTCGTCGTCAGTGCTCAATCCTGCCCCGAACGTCATCGCCTCATCGGCGTTCAGCGCGAATGCCAGCAGCCGGACCATCATGCGCTCTTCAGTCTCTGACGGATGACGGGCGAGCGTGAGCGCGTGATTGCCGTAGTAGCCGCGGTCCATGTCGGCGACATGAATCTCCGCCTTGCAGATGGTTGCCTTGAGGGCCATGTGTCGGTGATGGGGGGTTGGTTGAAATTGCAAGGGTGCCGGGTGCGCCATGCCCGGCGCGCCGGCACGCCGATCGTGGACTATTCCGGCAAAACCGGCATGACGCGTTTCAGGTAACCATCGAACAGCGGAACGGTAAAGCTGTTGTCGCCATGCGAGGGGCTGTAGATCATACCCTTGCCGATCAGCGTCGCGCGCGTCGGCGCGACCGACTGTACTTCCTTGCCGAGAATATGCGCGATGTCCCCCGACCTGCGTGTTTCGGGGGGCAACTCCGCCATCGCACGCAGGTATTTCCTTTCCACCGGCGTCAGTCTGTCAAAGCGCACCCGGAAGAAACTCGCATCCAGTTCCGCGATGGCCAGTTCGGTCGCGGACACCGCGTCCTCGCGGGTGATCGGGGACTGTCTGGCGCAGTGCCAGCAGTGTTTTCCCCACTCCTGCAGGAAATACGGATAGGCCTGCGTTTGCGAGAGAATCTCCTGCAGTGCCCCGTCTTCATAGCGCACGTTGCGCTCACGTGCCGGTGCGACCAGTGCCTTGCGCGCGTCCGCGTCGGCGAGCGGGCCGATCTCCGGGAACTCGAACATCCGTTCGGCATATGACTTGGCGCGCCCGGCACGCCCCACCAGTTGCGGAAGCCCGGCGCCGATGAGAACGATGGGCAACGCCGCTTGCGCGCACCGGTGCAGCGCGGTAATCAGCGACGCGAATTCGTCCTCGGCCACGTACTGCAACTCATCGATAAAGAAAACGACGGCGGTGTGTTTTTCCTTTGCCGCCTTGCCGACCTCGAGGAAGAGCTCGATGAGATCGTGTTCCAGATCGCCGGAGTCGGCGACGCCGGGCGTTGTGCCCAGGTCGATGCCGAACTCTACGTCGCGGTACTTCACTTTCATGGCATTTACGAAACCGCCGAGCACTTTCAGCGCTTGCTGGGCGAGGTTGCCGGCCGCGGCGACGCGGTCCAGTTTCAACAACGCGGAGCGCAGGTGCGGAATGAGCAGCGCCGGGAGCGAACGCTTTTCCGGTGCCTCCATGCTGACAACGACGAATCCCCGTGCCTCTGATTCCTGGGCGATGCGGGTTAGCAGCACGGTTTTTCCGACACCGCGCAACCCGACCAGCAACAGGCTGCGCGCAGCCAGGCCGTTACGAAAACGGTCGAGCGCGATGGCGGCCCTCTCGATGATCTCGTCGCGCCCCGCCAGTTCCGGCGGCTGGGTGCCCGCGCCGGGGGCGTAGGGGTTCGTTCTCGGGTCCATGTATAGGAAGTTTATTCCAAGTTAAGGAAAAACACTAACTCAGGGTAACTTTGCTACATTTGCCGTCGGCTCGCGATGGGCCGGGTTTCTGGTGGAGCTGCGTGTTTCCCCGTCGTGCTCTCCGGACGTCTCGTCTGGCGATGTCCGGGGCGGATCCAGGTTTTAGTCCAGACACTTGAAAGTTGAAAGACCATGATCCTGAGTGGCACTTCGGTCCCGGACACGAGGCTGTCGCGATTGCCGGTTGCGCCGACAGCCTTGCCGGGCCTCCGGAATCAGCTGTATCAAGGCGCGCGCTTCTTCCCGCTAAACATGGCGCGCACAAGGTTCTCCCGGTGCGCGAAGCTGGAGAGGATCACGCCCGCGATGTGCAGCACTACCAGCAGGACGGTGAGATTGGCGAGAAACTCATGAATTTCTTCCCAGGCATCTTCGGACGCTTCATGCGGTTGGTTTGCTTGCGCCATTGCATCCGTAGGCTCGGATTTGCGCTCACCCTCGTGCTCGTCATCATCGTCTGCGTGCCCGGTCCCGTCCGCGTGGTTTTCGGCTTCCCCAAAAGTGTTTCCGACGCTTACGATCCATCCATCCGGCGCGATACGGCCCGCCATCGGTCCTCCGCCTTCGAGGCCAAGCACAATCACGCCACTGGCGCCGGTTGCAAGGATGCTGACCAGTAGCAGCAGAACCATCCATCCGCCGGCCGGGTTGTGGCCCAGCGTACGCGGCGCGTTGCCGCTGAGTTCGCCCTTCAGATAGCGAAAGACTTCGGCGGGAGAGCGCACGAAATCACTGAAGCGCGCATGCCTGGTTCCGACAAAGCCCCAGATGACGCGCAGGGCGATGAGGACGAGAATCGCGTACCCCGACCAGGCGTGCACCGGCCCCTCGGTTTCGCCGGTGAAGTAGCTGAGAGTGAACAGTCCGAGCAGGCTCCAGTGGAAGATGCGGATGAATGGGTCCCAGACCTTGATGGTATCGCTACGCATGTTTGTTGCCTCGCTCGGTGAAGACGATGCCCGTACAATGCTTTCAGAATCATCCGCATGCATCGGGCATCCGACCGATTTGGGACATATGCCTCATGGGACTTTCAACTTCGGACAAACTCATTTTTCTGTTGACCGCTGCGGTGGTGCTGGCGAGCGCCGGTGACATCGTCAGTGACCTGAGCCATGGTGCGCCGATGCGGCATGTGATGCAGGAAGTGGTTCTGATGACCTTGGCGGCTTCCTTGATGCTGCGGATGTTGTGGGGTCTTCGTCAGAAACAGAGGCTGCTGGAACGCCTGAAGCAGGAGCTGGCGCAGCCTCGTGCCGTCGCAACGGCGGTCAATCCGCTGGTCGAGGGCGCCAGGCAGCGCCTCAGCGCAGCGGTCGATGCGCAATTTCGCGACTGGGAACTCAGTCCGAGCGAGCGGGAGGTTGGCGTGATGCTGATCAAGGGCCTGAGCATCAAGGAGATTGCAGCGCTGCGCGAGACGCACGAGAAAACGGTCCGCCAGCAGGCGAGCGCGATCTACCGCAAAGCAGGCGTTCCCGGCCGGCACGCTTTTGCCGCGTGGTTCATCGAGGACCTGCTGTAGGCCCCGCGCCGTCTTGATGCGTCATTGCGGGACCTTTTTGAAGGATTCGTTACTCCGTTCGTGGCGGCGCGACGATCACGTCCCGGTAAGCGTGTCGTTTAGAGATCAGTCCGGAATGCGCAAAAACATCGAGCGCGGTCTCGTAGTGTTGCGGGTCGATCGCGATGTCGCCGCCCCAGTTGCCGAGTTGCTGATAAAAGCCGACGG
>LJTS01000236.1 GCA_001304425.1 Betaproteobacteria bacterium SG8_40 | reverse complement strand
CGCGCGTTCTGCCTCCTCGGCCGTCTGCACGTTTGGCAGCAACAGTGATTGCACACCTAGATCGAGCAGGCGTTTGATCAGGACAGTATCGTTCCAGTAGGCGCGCACCATCACCGAACAGGGATACGCCGCGACCGCCTGCAACAGATGAAGTACCTGGGGAATGTCGTTAGGGGCGTGCTCCATGTCGATCAGCACCCAGTCAAATCCGGACGACGCGCATATTTCAGCAGCCGTGTGGCTGCCCAGGCTCATCCAGCAACCGACTTGCAACTGCTTGTCGAGCAGCGCCTGCTTGAGCCCGTTGCGGATCATGTCCATTGTCGTTCCTCCCCTGCCTTCGAATTTGTCGCAATGCCGGATTCTACCGGCTCCGTTATCATTCCGTGACTTTCTGCACACAGGGCTCACACAAAATGGATTTCTCCGGCGTTATTCCTATCCTCGCCACTCCGTTTCACGACGACGAAACATTCGATGCCGAATCAATGGCCGGCCTTGTTGGCTTGATGAAGAGAATCGGCGTCAACGGCATCACGGTTCTTGGTGTGCTGGGGGAAGCGAACAGGCTGAACGACGCCGAGCGCGAAGCAGTCGTGCACACCGCCGTGGCCGCGGCAGACGGCCTGCCGGTCATTGCCGGGGCCAGTGCCAGCGGCACCAGAAGCGCCTGCGATCTCGCCTGCATGGCCGAATCCCTGGGCGCATCCGCGGTAATGATCACCCCCCATGCGGAAGCGACGCCGTCGGACGAGCGCGTTTTCAGACACTTCAGCGCGATCACCGCAGCCACACGCTTGCCCGTCGTCTTGCAGGATCACCCCGCTTCCAGCGGAGTGCACATGCCCGCCGAACTCATGCTGCGCATGATCCGCGAGCTGCCCTCCATTTCCTGCGTCAAGGAAGAGGCGGTGCCAACCGCGCCAAAGATACGCGCACTCAAAGCCGGCATGCGCGAGCGGTCCATTCCGATTCTGACCGGCCTGGGAGCCTTGTACGGGCTATTCGATCTCGAAGCAGGCTCCGACGGATTCAATACCGGTTTCGCCTTCCCGGAGGTGCTGACGGCGATGGTTGCGGCCGCACGCGAGGGCAACTGGGAACGGGTGCGCGCGATTTACACGCAATTCCTGCCGCTCATCGTATTCGAGCAGCAACCCGGAGTAGCGGTACGCAAGGAGATCTTGCGCAGGCGCGGCGCCATTGCCACCAACCGGGTACGCCAACCCGGCGCGCCGCTAGACCAGGAAACCGGCAAACAACTCACGGCATTGATCGAGGCCCTGCTGCCCGCCATCGACATCAGAATGCCGCTGGCGATCAGCTGAGACGAACCCGGTCAGTAGTTATCCAGCTCCGCACTGCGATCGTCGAACGCCTTCAGAAGACAGGGAACGTCGTTGCACGCGTTGCGCACCTGCTCGTACCACTCGATGTGAGTGCGCTGCAGTTCCCGCAGATCCACTCCGCGGCGCATCGCCGAGCGATAGGACCTGGCCATTTCTTCCTCTGCCACGCCCAGAACACTGCTCGAGCAGACCAGCTTGTCCACATTGGATTTCGCACGACTGCAATCGACCGCCGCCGGAGCGGCGCCAGGCGCAGCGTACATGCATATGACCAGCAACAGCATCTTCAGTCGCATTCTGCCCCCATGCATCTCCAGACTTCCCGGACACAGGCTTCCAGCGCCATGCCGTTCAACCCGTGACCGTCAAGCGCCCATCTGTCAGCAACGGAACCACGTCGAGCACGCCGAGTTGAGACGCGAACCGCACTTCGTGCTGCAACCCGCGCTCGATCATCATTCTGCCAACACGCGATTTGAGTAACGCCTGTTCGGAAGGTTCCGATCGAAACAGCGCACGCGCCGCAAGCGAAGCGTCGGAAAATGTGTCGCCATCATCACTCATCGCCTCGGACAGCAGTTCGACGAAGTAACCCGCGCCGTACATGTCTTCCAGGTTTGGGCTGCCCATTGATCCGGAGCAAACGATCAGCACGGTCTTGCCGGCATGCTTGTCCAGCACCTGTTCGACCACGGCTTTGGCGTTGATCAGGGCGCCGGCATACACATGGTCCGCCTTTGCCGACTGCTTCAGGGCAACCGTCCCGTTGGTCGTCGAATAGATCACCTTGCGCCCCGCCAGACCTTGCTCGGCCAGCGCCAGCGGCGTCGGCGGCGCAAAACCGGGCAAAGTCACCGCGTACAACTCGCCCGCGAGCACATAACTGCCGTCGGGATGTTTCTGCGCCTCCGCATTCGCGCCCGCTTCGTCAAGCGTCGGGATAACCTCGGTCGCTCCAGCGGCAAACGCGTTAATGATCGTCGAGGTTGCAAACAGCACATCGAGAACCACCGCCACCTTGCCTTCGAGACGCTGGTGATCGAGATCCTCTTTCGAGAAAAGTACGTGAACCTTGTGTTTGAAATGCTCGCTCATCAGTTCATCCGGCTTGGCGTTTAAGAAAGAAATTGACGCCCGACATCGTCAGCACCAACTCCCCTTTCTGGTTCTCGACTTCCCACAGTGTTTTTACGATTCCCCGGTCCGGGCGCGAGCCCGACAGGCGCGTTTCCTCGATCGTGCGATAGGCAGTCAGCGTGTCTCCGGGACGAACCGGTCTGAGCCAGCGCACGTTCTCCAGCCCGGGCGACCCCAGACTGGCCGACTCGAGCATATACGCATCGCACATCAGCCGCATCAACATCGAACAGGTGTGCCAACCACTCGCGATCAACCCCCCGTAGATCGACTGCTTCGCCGCTTCTTCATCAACATGAAACGGCTGCGGGTCGTAGCGCGTTGCAAATTCGATGACTTCGTCCCTGTCGACGACGACCGAGCCGATCGATTCCCGGTTACCGACTTTGAAGTCTTCCCAGTAGGTCTTGAATTTCGTGTTCATTCCGTCTCGCTCGCTCACCGTCCTGGGCAATGCACCTTGCCCGCGCCCGTACCGGAAGGTTGCGAACGCGCACCCATCAACGACGCACTCAGTCTTACTTGTCGTATTTATACCAACCGCGGCCGGCGCGCTTGCCGTTGTAACCGGCCTGCACCATCTGTTTGAGTAACGGCCTTGGTTTGAATCGCTCGCCGTAAGCCTCGTTAAGAATCCCCTGCACTTGCAGCGAGAGGCTGTTCTGGGTGGCGTCCAGCAACTGGAACGGCCCAATGGGATGTCCCAGCCCGAGTCTGCAAGCGAGGTCGATGTCTTCCGGCGTCGCTACGCCTTCCTCGACCAGACGGATCGCTTCGATCACCAGCGCATGCAACACCCGGTTGACCGCGAAACCAACCACGTCCTTGACCTTGATCGGCGTCTTTCCGGCCTCGCGGCAAATCGCCAGCGTCGCCTCCACCGTTTGCTCGGTGGTATCCATTGCCGGAATTACTTCAACGAGTTTCATACGAGATACCGGCGAGAAAAAATGCGTGCCGATAAAGCGTCCCCGGCGCTCCGGGCTCAAATGCGACGACAGTGCCGTAATCGAAATACTGGAAGTATTGCTGGCAATGATGCAATCAGCAGGCACCACGTCGTCCAGCTTCCGGAACACCTTTGCTTTCACCGCCTCGTCTTCGAATACCGCCTCGACCACCAGACTCCGGTCGGAATACGATCCCAGATCAGTGGTCGTGCGGATACGTGACAGCGTAGGCTCCACCTGTTCAGCCTCGAAAAAGCCGCGCCCCACGCCGCGCTGCAGTACACCCTCGAGATTCTTGATGGCACGTTCGAGCGCGTCATCGCTGGTGTCGCTCAGGAGGACTTCCTTGTTCGCCAACGCGAACACCAGGGCAATTTCGGCACCCATCAATCCAGCACCGACCACACCGACTTTATCGACCATTCCTGCCGCTCCGAAAAAAACCTGCTCTTGATTTGATTGTTACGACCGCAAGGAAAATACGACAAGGCATTCGAACGACCGCAACCGCGCTTGCAATCGGGATCGTCAAAGGCACAGCCCCTGCTTCGACCTGAACCGGGCTGACCTCCCGGAGGCATTCGCCATACCCGCCACTTGCCAAGTCCCCCAGCGCCGCGCGCTTGTCAAATACCGTTTGACCATGCATTTGCCGCGAACCCGGCGGCAAGCAGTCTTACGTCCCTCCTAGATCTGCTTCCACGCTTTGCGCGGCTGCGCAAAACCTGCCGGCACGGAGTCCTCGCGCAATTTCGCGAACTGCGCCCGCTGGTAAGCCGCATCGCCAAAGAGGACATCTATCGCCGCCAGGCGCTTAACGTAAGCGCCGACCGGCAACTCATCGGTCATGCCCATGCCGCCGTGCAACTGGATTGCCTGCTGGCTGACATAGCGCCCGGCGCGGCCAATCAGGGCCTTTGCCGCGCTCACGGCCTTCCGGCGCTCGAACACATCGTCCGAATCGACCTTGCCCGCAGCGAGCGTCGCCATCGAACGAGCCTCCTCAAGATTGATCAGCATGTCCACCGCGCGATGCTGCAACGCCTGGAAACGTCCGATCGACACGCCGAACTGCTGACGGGTCTTGAGATACTCGAGCGTCATTGCATGCAGCGCCTCCATGGCGCCAACCGCCTCCGCGCACAAGGCAGCCATCGCCCGGTCTGCGACCGCCTCGATCAATGGCATCGCACCGTTAAGCGTCCCTATAACGGACTCTGGCCCGACGCGCACGCCGTTAAACTGCACGTCCAGCGCCCGCGTACCGTCAAACAGCGGATACTCCTGGCCACCCAGATTCTCGTCCGCGCATTCGACAATGAACAGGGTCACACCGTCGCGGTCGCCCGGTTCGCCCGCCGTGCGTGCGGAAACGACCAGCTTTTCCGCAACCGGTCCTTGCAGAACCAATGTCTTCTTGCCCTCGATGACCCAGTTATTGCCGTCAGGAACGGCCCGTGTGGCTACGTATCCCGTGTCATAACGGGCCTCGTGCTCTGAATGCGCGAAAGCCAGCAACATCGATCCGTCGACAATGCCTTGCAGCAGAATCTTCTTTTGCCAGTCCGCCGCACCGAGATCGACAAGCCCCCCCGCCAGCACCACTGTCGGCAAATAAGGTTCCAGTACAAGGTGGCGGCCCAGGGCCTGCATGACCAGCATGGTCTCGACGCCGCCGCCGCCGAAACCGCCGTACTC
>LJTS01000235.1 GCA_001304425.1 Betaproteobacteria bacterium SG8_40 | reverse complement strand
GGCGTGCCGCCGCTATTCGAATTGCTTCCGGATCCTCTCGGACTGCGTCCGGATTGCACGTTTTTCATCCGCACCCAGGCGCTCGAGGTTCTTCCATTGCAGGGCGGTGCGAGGGTGTCTGGCAAAACGCGATTGGTGGCGTTCCAGAAAATCCCAGTACAGCGTAGTGAAAGGGCAGGCGTCCTCGCCGGTGGCCTTGTCCGGATCAAAGCGGCAGTTCTCGCAGTAGTTGCTCATGCGCTTGATGTATTTGCCCGTGGCTACGTAAGGTTTTGACGCCAGCAGGCCGCCATCGGCGTATTGCGACATGCCAATGGTATTGGGTGCTTCTACCCATTCGACGGCATCAACGTATACGGCGAGATACCACTCATGAAGGCGGCGCGGGTCGACTCCCAGCAACAGTGCGAACAGGCCGGTCACCATCAGCCGCTGAATGTGATGTGCGTAACCGTGATCCAGCGTTTGGCCGATTACGCTGCGCAAACATGACATGTCGGTGTCGCCGCTCCAGTAGAACTGCGGCAGTGGCTGTTTTGCGCCCAATACGTTCCGGGTGAGGTAATCGGGCATTTCGCGCCAGTAGATGCCCCGTACGAATTCGCGCCAGCCGAGAACCTGCCGCACGAAACCCTCGACAGAATTGATGGGAGCCTGTTTTCGCTCGAAGGCCTCGATAGCGTGTTCAATGAGTTCCGTTGGATGCAGCAACTTCAGATTGAGTGCTGCCGCCAGTCCCGAGTGGTACAAGAACGGCTGATCTGTCCACATTGCGTCCTGAAATGGGCCGAACGTTGCCAGCCGACACTCGACGAAGTCCTGCAACGCGAGTCTGGCGTCGGCGCGGGTGACGGGCCAATCGAAATTGTCGAGAGAACCCGGGTGGTCGGCGAACGTCTCGCCAACCTCGGCGATAACATCCGCGGTTATCGCATCGGGTTGAAACGACGGCCAGGGTGGCGGCAAGCCAGGCCCTTTCTTTCCGAAACGCTGGCGATTGTCCCTGTCGTAGTTCCATTCGCCGCCGACCGGCCCGTTGTGCTCCATGAGAAAGCCGGTGCGCTTGCGCATCTCGCGATAAAAACTCTCCAGACGCAACTGCTTGCGCGAGCCGGCCCACTCTTCGAAGGCGTCCGCGCTACACAGAAAGTGGTTGTCGGAACGAAGGTCGAGCGAGGCCGGGGACGCGTTTACGACGTCCGTCAGTGACGATTGCACGCGATAGTCCCCAGCTTGCGCCATTACCACGTTGCGGGGACGGAATCTGTCGATATCCGCCGCCAGCGCTTGTCCCAGGGAGTCATACGCGTGGCGAGACAGGGCGTGATACGTCAATGGCAGGCCTTCTGTTTCGATCGCCAGGCCGAAATGGCGCATGGCCGACAAGAACAGCGTGATTCGCGCCCGGTGTGACCAGACATGGTCGGACTCTTCGCGCACCTCGGCCATCCACACCCGGTCGGTCTTCGCGTCAAAATCCGCGAGAGCCGCGCTGTCGCGGTCAAGTTGGTCGCCGAGTACTACGACGAGATTACGAACGGAGTCGGTCATGGCAGTGACGATGCAATGAACACGGGGTCAATGCGTGTCCCGATGTTACGGGATTGTCCGGCAGCCTGGAACGGCCGGGGTTTCGCGTACGGTTTTCATGTTCCATCGCCAGGTCCGCTGGAAACGGCAACTGCAACGCGAATGCATTTGCAGGGCAGTCCGTTGCGGAGCCGGTCGGCCGTTGTATGTACTCGCAGGCATAGTTGGGCCAAACGGTCATGCGCATGGATAATGACGTTCCCGATCAGCCAAAGAGCAACAATGACTATTCAGTGGTTTCCCGGTCACATGGACCAGGCGCGCAAGAATGCCGCTCGTGCCATGAAGACGGTCGACGTCGTGATCGAAGTGGTGGATGCCCGCTTGCCGGAAGCGAGCAGCAATCCCCTGATTCGCGATTTGCGTGAGCATCGCCAGCGACCCTGCCTTAAGGTGCTGAACAAGGCGGACCTCGCCGACCCCGGTGTTACGCAACAATGGCTCGAGTTCTATAACCGGCAAGAGGGCGTGACGGCGGTCGCCCTGTCGTGCAAGAAGCCGGCGGACGTGGCGCGCATTCCCAAGCTGTGCCAGAAAATCGCACCGCACCGCAATGACAATTTCAAACCGCTGCGCATGATGATCATGGGCATACCAAACGTCGGCAAGTCGACGTTGATGAACGCGTTGCTCAAGCGTCGCGTCGCGGCTGTCGGTGACGAGCCGGCCATCACCAAGACAGAGCAACGCCTTGAGCTCGGGGAACGCATGTCGATTACCGACACGCCGGGGCTCATGTGGCCGAAGATTCGCTACCCGAGCGACGGCATGATGCTGGCAGCAAGCCATGCCATTGGCGTCAACGCCCTCGTTCCGGAAGAGGTGGCGATGTTTCTCGCCGACATTCTGCTCCAGCGTTATCCGGGCTTGCTGCACGCGCGCTACCAGCTTGACACGGCAGGGCTGGACGCGCCCGGCCTGATCGAGGCCATTGCCAGCCGCCGTGGCGCCCAGGTCAAGGGCGGCGGGCTGAATATTGAAAAAGCGTCGATTATTCTGCTGACCGATTACCGAAGCGGCAAGCTCGGCCGCATCAGCCTGGAGACGCCGGCGACACGCAGCGAGATGATGGCGACCGGGACATCACGCACGAATGAACCGGAAGCCTCCCCGCATGACGAAGCCTGATTGACAGCGCACGGAACTGACCGGCCCTTAGCGGGGCAGCGCTGACACCAGCGCAATCAGTTCACTTTGGCGCCTGGTGCCAGTCTTTGCGAAGACTGAAGCCAGTTGTGTCTTCGCGGTGTTAAGCGAGATCTGCACTTCCTTTGCCGCTGTCGCGAGGGACCCACCGTGGCACAGTGCCGATACCAGCTTTGCTTCGGCAGCGCTCATGCCAAGTGCCTGCCTAAGGCGTTGCGGTTGCGGATGGGAGTTGAATTCGTCAATGCGCACCAGCGCACATGGTTTGTCCGGCCACGACTGCTCCGGTGCGCCGGCCAACGATGCAATTGTTACGAATGCTCTGGAGCCACTCTTACCGCTGACGATAAAACTGTGCCGCGCTTCGCCGCTTCGACTATCGGTTGTCTGTGCAACCTGGCTGCATTCCTGAATCGCCCGCATTACCTCGGTGTGGGAAACCTGGAAACGCAACTTGCCGCTCGACTCGCTGACGAGACTCCCTTCGCGCAGCTTTTCTCCAAACGCCGCGTTCATATGTCGCACGCGCCCGTCACCTTCGACACAACACAGCGGTTCTTCGAGATGGTTGAGAACCCTTTTTGAGATGTTTGCGCTTTCTGCAAGCGACGCAAGCTGGCGGGAAATTCTGATGGCCCGGTCAACATGCGGAAATAGCCGGTCGAGAGCATCTCGCACCACTTTGCCGGCCTTTGGCTTCCGGTCGCTTCTGGTCAGGCTGAGTATTGCGATACGCGAACCCTCACTCGGAAAAATTGAGAACAGGGATTCACCGGCGCCGCGCGGGTGCTGGTACTCGACGTAGAAAGGATGCCTGGCGCGAAACGCCGCATCGAACGTATCATGGTCGGAAAACCATTGCGGTGTACGCGGCGTCTTGAATTGCAGGCGCGGATCGATTGCCGCGTAGCGCCGGAGGTAGCGCTCCGAGTCCGCGGTACTGACGTTCACCAGATGCTGTCGATAAATGGTGCGGTTGGAAAGGTCGGTATCGTAGAGTGTTGCGTGCGATGCGCCCGTGAGCAGCGCCAGTTCGTTGATCGATTTGGGCCAGGATGTCTCATCCAATGCCGCTTGGTAAAGCGCCTGGACGGTCCGGTCAATATGGTCAACCTGCAGCCTCATGCCAGAAAACCCTTCCCTGAAGCCCCGGGACGTTGCGATCCCTTGGGTGGCCTGACATTCCCTCCTCACCCGTTCGGGTGAAGTAACGGCGTCAGCGCCTGTGTAACGTATCGCACGGCAACAGTCAATTGCCATAATGGCTGGCTGAAGCCAATAACTCATCCAATACTAATAAGCGGAGGTATCACAATGAGACCATTTGGCCGATTTTTACTGGGCGTGATGTTGTGCACGGCGGGCTTGTCTGTTTCCGCCCATGCCGGAGATGTCGTCACGGCCGAGTTTCGCGCCTGCCCCACCGGCACCGCGATTGGCGACGTGCCGTCGTGCGGCAAGATCTGGAAACTGAAATCCGGCAAGGGCTCCGTCGATGCGAACGGTACCCTGAAAATATCCCTCAAGGGACTTGTGCTCAACGACGAATCAGTCGGCGAGTTCAACGGCACGCCGGATGGTGTCGGTCACGTTGTCGGCGCGGTATTGTGCAGTGGAATGGTTGCGGCGCAAACCGAGTGGGTAGCGTTGGCCAAGAACGGAGATGTCAAAGTCAAGGCAAAGCTTGAACTGCCGGCAAGCTGCATCGCACCGACGCTGGTTGTGCGCGAGGTATGGGAGGGCAAGGTTGGCGGCTGGTTGGCAGCCGCCGGTTACTGAAACAGGCACCCCCCCGGGCAAGAACGAATGTTGCCCGGCCATGAGGGTTTTCAGCGCGCGATCGGGTCTGCCCAGGTGTTGCGGGCAGACCCGTTGCAGCTTTTTTTCAACCTGGATGCGCCCCGCGAACACGGCGACTGCCTGGAAGCCTGTCTGAGAAGCGGGTAGCGGGATCTGCCGTTGCGAATGCGGCGCCGTGATCCGGATGGGTCGGACTGGGAGCTAAAACCATACGGTTTGAGCTGCGCTCGGCGGCGCCATTGCAGTTTCAGCAGGCGTGGCCGGTCAAGGGTTACTACGGCCGGATCCGGTCAGGCGGAAAACACACCGTTTGTAGGTGACATCGGGCGCCGCCGCGTCGAGGCGCCATGCACAAAGTGCGCTTGTCGGCGCATCCGACGCTATGGTTCGGGACGGATCCGGTAGCGGTTTTGCCGCTGCCGTATATGGAATATCATCAAGCGCTCAAACCCGACAAACAGGAGACGACATGGCCAAGGCCTACTGGATTGCTTTTTATCACTCGATCAGTGACCCGGATGCGATGGCGGCATACGCAAAGCTGGCAGGGCCGGCAATTCAGGCCGCTGGCGGGCGATTCCTTGCCCGCGGCATGCCGGCAAAAACCTACGAGGCGGGCTTGAACCAGCGTACCGT
>LJTS01000234.1 GCA_001304425.1 Betaproteobacteria bacterium SG8_40 | reverse complement strand
ACATCGCCTTCCCGCAAGCGCGTTTCGGGGTCAGGCGACTGGTTACGGATGTTGCGCTGGCGTATCGCCGTCACCTCCACTGCGAAGCGCCCCAGATCAAGCTCGCGCAGTGTTTTCCCGATCGCGACGGCGCCATTGGCAATCAGCACAGAGTGCAGCCTGACCTGCAAACGGTCAGCAGCGCCTTCGTCCTCATCCGTGACGCCGTGATAGAAACCCCGAAACAGGCCGTATCGCTGCTCCCGCGTTTCGCGTATACGCTGTAACACCCGATTGAACGGCACGCCCAGCAACATGAGCGCATGCATGGCCACCATGAGGCTGCCTTCCAGTATTTCGGCAACGACCTCGGCGGCACCAGCCTCTTTGAGCCGATCGATGTCGCTATCGTCCAGCGTCCGCACAATCACCGGCAACCCCGGCCGCAGTTCCTGCACGAGACTGAGAATGCGTAACGCCGATGCCGTGTCGGCATAGGATACGACCAGCGCGTTTGCCCGTAGCAGTCCCGCCGCTACCAGCACCTCTCGCCGGGCAGCATCGCCAAACACCACGCTCTCGCCGGCGGCGGCCGCCTCGCGCACGCGCTGCGGATCAACATCCAGGGCGATGAACCCGACGCCCTCGCGCTCAAAAAACCACGCCAAATTCTGTCCGCTGCGGCCATATCCGCAAATGATTACGTGCCGCTCGGCGCCCATGCTCTGCACCGCGATGTTGTGCAAGGTCATCGCCCGGTTCATCCATTCGGCAGCACTCAGACGGCGCACCATCCGTTCGCTGTACTCGATGATGAACGGCGACACCAGCATGGACAGAATCAGTGTCGCCAGAGCGATCTGCATACGCGCATCGTCGATCACGCTGAGGTTCGCCGCTTGCGCAAGCAGCACGAGACCAAATTCACCCGCCCCAGCCAGGGCCAGGCCGGAGCGCAGTGACACCGAAGGTTCCGTACCGAACAAGCGGCCAAGGCCGACGATAATCACGGTCTTTACGATCAGGATCAGCGGCAGCAGAACGGCGATCCAGTACCAGTGGTCGAGGACCGCGAGAGGATCCAGGAGCATGCCAACCGTGACGAAAAACAGCCCAAGCAATACGTCCCTGAACGGCTTGATGTCCTGATCGACCTGATAGCGGTACTCCGTTTCCGATATCAGCATGCCGGCCAGGAATGCGCCCAGCGCCAGTGACAGTCCGGCCAGTTCCGTTACCCAGGCGAGCCCCAGGGTGATCAGCAGCACGTTCAGCGCAAACAACTCGGAGGATTTCTGCCGCGCCACCAAAGTAAACCACGGTCGCATCAGGCGCTGGCCGAAATAGAGCAGCACCACCAGTACCAGCGCCGCCTTGACGATGGCCAGACCGAACGCAAGCAGGACTGTTTCGGCACCTTGTGCGAGCGCCGGGATGACAATCAGCAACGGCACGACTGCCAGATCCTGGAACAACAGGATGCCGACAATCTGCCGCCCGTGAGGCGAATTGAGTTCCCGGCGCTCGGAGAGCATTTTCGCCAGAATGGCGGTGGACGACATCGCGAACACCCCGCCGAGGACCAGCCCGGTGCGCCAATCGGCCCCGGTAGCCATGCTTGCGAACGCTATCAGTCCAAGCGTAACGCCGACTTGCGCCGCCCCCAGCCCGAAAACGAGCCGGCGCATCGTCATCAATTTCGCCAAACTGAACTCGAGCCCGATACTGAACATCAGGAAGACAACCCCGAATTCGGCAAGGTAGCGGGTTTCCGCGCTATCACCGACCAGCCCGAGCGCTTTCGGCCCGATCAGGATGCCGACCAGCAGGTAACCCAGCAGCGCCGGCAATGCGAGCAAGCGAAACACGGCAACGACGACAACCGCCGCGAGCAACAGCATGAGGACCAGTTCAAGCGTACCGTGCATGAGTATTGGGCCGATTAACACCTAATGGCATGTCAGGTGCTCAAGTGTATCGGCACAGCCGATGTCCGTACATCGAACCTTGACGCCTTGACCGGCAAAGGTGGGTGCCAAGAAGTGCCGCTGCGTTATACTTCGCGCCGATGAGCCGCATAGGAAAACTGTCACCCGAAGAGGCGCTCAGCCTCGCAAAACGGGTCCTCGAAATCGAGGCACGAGCCGTTGAGCAACTGGCGCACCGGCTCGACCAGTCGTTCACCGAAGCACTGCGGATTATTCTGGAATGCCGCGGGCGCATTGTGGTCAGTGGTATCGGCAAGTCAGGGCATGTCGCCCGCAAACTCGCCTCGACAATGGCAAGCACCGGCACGCCGGCTTTCTTCGTCCATCCGGCCGAAGCCAGCCACGGCGACCTGGGAATGATTACGCACGAAGACGTGCTCATCGCGTTGTCGAATTCGGGGGAAAGTGGAGAACTGCTCGTCATCGTCCCGATCATCAAGCGAGAGGGGGCGAGACTGATCGCAATCACCGGCAATCCGCAATCGTCCCTGGCAAACGATTCCGACGTGCACCTGGACGCAAGCGTATCCGAAGAAGCCTGCCCGCTCGGACTCGCACCGACCGCGAGCACCACCGCGGCACTGGCGCTGGGAGACGCGCTTGCCGTCGCGCTGCTCGAAGCGCGCGGCTTCAACGAGAAGGATTTTGCACGTTCCCACCCGGGCGGCCGGCTGGGCCGCCAGCTCCTCACGCATGTCAGCGACGTCATGCGTCGCGGCGACGCGGTACCGAAAGTGCCTGACACAGCCATGTTGAACGAGGCCGTTCTCGAGATATCCCGCAAGGGCATGGGCATGACGGCCATCGTGCGCGATGATTTGGCCGTGGGAATATTCACCGACGGCGACCTGCGCCGGCTTCTCGAGAGCGGCAGTGACCTGCGCTCGATCCGGGTATCGGACGCGATGACGAAGTCACCCCGGACTATCGAATCGACGAAACTCGCGGTCGAGGCGGTCAAGATCATGGACGAGCGCAAGATCAACCAGATTCTGGTCGTGGACGACCAGAACAAACTCGTGGGCGCCCTGAACACGCACGACCTGATGCAGGCCAAGGTCATATGAGTCCGGAACTGGCACGGCGTGCCGAGCGGGTGCGGCTGGCACTTTTCGACGTCGACGGCGTGATGACCGACGGCACGCTCTTCATCGGCGCAAATGGCGAGTCGTTCAAGCCTTTCAATATCCTCGACGGGCTTGGCCTGAAACTGCTGCGCAGTAGCGGCGTTGCCACCGGCATCATAACCGGCCGCGCGTCCGCGGCAGTCGAAGCAAGAGTTGCCGAACTCGCCATTGATCATTGTGTCACCGGCGCCAGTGACAAACTGCGCGCTGATACGGGCCTGCGCGAATCACTCGGTCTGGACGACACCCAGGTCTGTTACATGGGCGATGATCTTCCGGACTTACCGGTACTGCGACGGTGCGGTCTGGCATTTTGCCCGCCGGGAGCCGTCGCACAGATCCGTGAACAGGCTCATTTCATCACGCAAACCGGTGGCGGCAAGGGGGCCGTGCGCGAAGCGTGCGAGTTGATCATGCAGGCACAGGGGACCTGGGAAACCCGCATGCGGGGCTACCTCTGATGCTAAAGGATCGGCTCATAGCCTGGTCTCCGGTCATTCTTCTTCTGCTGCTTGTCGTGCTGACCTGGTGGCTTGACGCGCGAGTGCGCGCACCAGTCACGCAGTTTGGCGGCGCCAGTCAGAATGACCCGGAGTTCTACATCGAAGGCTTCATGGCCGTGCGCATGAACCCCGATGGCTCGAGGCGTTATGAGCTCAGCGGTGCACGGCTTACCCACTACCCGGACAAGCGCGGCTCCAGGCTCGATTCGCCGCGTTTGCTCTATCACGATTACGAGCGGGCTCCGCTCACGGTCAGTGCAGATATTGCAGAGGTAGAAGGCGGTGGCGAGAACGTCTATTTCCACGGTAACGTTACGGTTGCGCGCCCGGCTTTTGCCTCAAACCCGGCGCTCGGCCTCGCAACGAATTACCTGCATGTGATTCCCGACAAGGAAGTTGCAAAGACAGACCAGCCCGTGACGATGACGGAAGGAAATTCCACCGCACGCTCGGTTGGCTTAGAATTTGACAACATGGCCGGCAAACTACGACTGTTATCAACCGTTCAGGCGCACTATGAAACCCCGAGATCCAGAGCTGCGAAATCACAGAGCGACACGCACTGATCGCCAAGCGTCGTCGCGGCTGGCGCTTGTCGCGCTGATGCTAGGCGCGGTATGCATGGTCGCGCACGCTGAACGGGCCGATCGTGACCAACCGGTCAATATCGAAGCCGACCGGGTGGAAATCGACGACCAGAAGAAGGAAGCCGTTTTCGAGGGCAACGTCGTACTGACCCAGGGAACGCTGATGCTCAAGGCCGATCGCATCATCGTCGATCAGGATGAAACCGGTTTCCAGTCCGGCATTGCTTTTGGCCGTCCGGCCTACTTCCGGCAAAAGCGCGAAGGTTTTGAGGACTTCATCGAGGGCGAGGCCGAGCGGCTCGAATACAAGGGCAAGGAGGAAAAAGTCGAGCTATTTGTCAATGCCAAACTGAAGCGCGGCGGAGACGAAGTCCGGGGCAATTACATTTCCTACAGCGCCCTGACCGAGTTTTTCGAGGTCATGGGAAAGGAGCCCGGCTCCAGCGCGGAAGGGAGTTCAGGCGGGCGCGTGCGCGCGATCATTCAACCGCGGAAGAGCGATGCCGAAAATGCTCAAACACCGGCTAGCGACAGCAAGGGTTCCGATCGTTGACGCCATATCACTGTGCTTCGCATCGCTCGCAGTAGATGCCGATGAGCAAGCTGCGCGCCGACCGCCTGAAAAAACGTTATAAAGCACGCACCGTGGTCAAGGATGTGTCGCTGGACGTGGAAAGCGGTGAAGTCGTCGGGCTGCTCGGACCCAATGGCGCGGGCAAGACCACCTGTTTTTACATGATGGTCGGGCTGGTCGCGGTGGATGGCGGCGAGCTCTATCTCGATGAGCGCAGCTTGACCCACATGCCGATACACCGTCGAGCCCGCCTGGGACTGAGCTATCTGCCGCAAGAGGCGTCGATCTTCCGCAAGCTGACCGTCGCGGAAAATATCAAGGCCGTTCTCGAGTTACGTGGGCTCGACAGGGACAAGGACGGCAAGACACGGCTGAATGAACTGCTGCAAGAGTTGCATATTGCCCACCTCAAGAAC
>LJTS01000009.1 GCA_001304425.1 Betaproteobacteria bacterium SG8_40 | reverse complement strand
TTATTTGTCGGGCGCGCGCATCAGGCGCGCCAACTGACTTGAAAATATGACAGTTTGTGTTAAAAATCAGGAAGTTTGCCATGGTGGGTGAGACGGGCAGCATCACATTGGCACTGTCAAAAGGGCGGATATTCGACGAGACTCTGCCGCTGCTGAAAGCGGCGGGGATAGAGCCGCTGGATGATCCGGAGAAGTCACGCAAGCTGGTGATTTCCACCAACCGTGCCGACGTCAAGATTATTATCGTGCGTGCCTCGGATGTGCCGACGTACGTTCAGTACGGTGCGGCTGATCTCGGCATTGCGGGTAAGGACGTGCTGCTCGAACACGGCGGCGACGGCTTGTACCAGCCTCTGGATCTGCGCATCGCACGGTGCCGCATGATGGTGGCGGTGGCGGACGAATTCGATTACGAGTCGGCGGTGCGCCAGGGAGCGCGTTTGCGTGTTGCTACGAAGTATGTCAAGACCGCCCGCGAGCACTTCGGGGCCAAGGGTGTGCACGTTGATTTGATCAAGCTTTACGGTTCCATGGAGCTTGCCCCGCTGGCGGGGCTTGCGGAGGCAATTGTCGACCTGGTCTCGAGCGGAAATACGCTAAAAGCAAACCAGCTGCGACCGGTCGAGGAGATCATGCCGATCAGTTCACGCCTGATCCTGAATCAGGCAGCCCTGAAACTGAAACGGCGTCAGGTTCAGCCTTTACTCGATGCGTTTTCCGCCGCAGTGGGCAAGGCGGTGGCATGACCACGATCAACCGGCTTTCGACGTTCGATCCCGACTTCACCGAACGGCTCGAGGCCTTGCTGGCGTTCGAGGCCACCCAGGACGCAAGCATTGAAGCGGCCGTTTCTGAAATTCTTCTGGCGGTTCAGACGCGAGGTGACGCCGCGCTGCTTGAATATACGCGCCGCTTCGATCAACTTGAGGCAAGCAGCGTTGACGAACTGGCGTTGGGCGCGGACGTGTTGCGCGCGGCGTTCGAGAATCTCCCACAGGCACAGCGTAGCGCGCTCGAAGCAGCCGGGGCGCGCATACGCGCCTACCACGAGAAACAGTCTGTTTCCTCGTGGAGCTTCACGGAGGAAGATGGCACCACACTCGGGCAGAAAATCACGCCGCTCGACCGGGTTGGCGTTTACGTCCCAGGCGGCAAGGCGGCGTATCCGTCCACCGTGCTGATGAACACGATTCCGGCGAAAGTGGCCGGTGTTGGCGAGGTGGTGATGGTTGTGCCGACGCCGGGCGGCCGACGCAATGACCTGGTCCTCGCGGCAGCATATATTGCCGGTGTTGACCGGGTTTTTACCGTCGGCGGAGCGCAGGCGGTCGCGGCGCTCGCTTTTGGAACGCAAAGCGTTCCTCGGGTCGACAAGATCGTGGGTCCCGGTAATGCTTACGTTGCCGCCGCCAAACGCAAGGTCTTCGGCGTGGTCGGGATCGACATGGTGGCAGGGCCGTCGGAAATTCTGGTGATTTGCGACGGCGCAACCGACCCCGACTGGATTGCGATGGACCTGTTTTCCCAGGCTGAACACGACGAGATGGCGCAGGCTATCCTGCTCAGTCCGGATGCCGCATTTCTGGATCGGGTTGCGGGCAGCATCGACCGTCAACTCCCGCACATGCCGCGCCGCGGGGTCATCGAAGTTTCCCTGGCCGATCGCGGTGCACTGATAAAGGTCGCCGACCTGGAACAGGCGTGTGAGATCGCAAATCGCATCGCGCCGGAGCATCTGGAACTGTCGGTGGAGGATCCGGAGTCGCTGCTCGATCGAATCCGGCATGCGGGGGCGGTCTTTCTGGGGCGCTACACGTCGGAATCACTCGGCGACTATTGCGCCGGCCCGAACCACGTATTGCCCACCGCCCGTACGGCGCGCTTTTCGTCCCCGCTCGGCGTCTATGATTTCCAGAAGCGTACCAGCGTTATCTCCGTGTCCCGGGGCGGGGCCTCCACCTTGGGCGCTATTGCCGCCGAGCTTGCCGAAGGGGAAGGGCTTGCCGCCCACGCCGAGGCGGCGCGCCTGCGGTGTCAGCCATGAGCCGTTTCTGGAGTGATGTCGTCAGCCGGCTGACTCCTTACGTTCCCGGCGAGCAGACCGAGCGGCAGGACGTCGTCAAGCTGAATACCAACGAAAACCCCTATGGCCCCAGCCCGCGGGTACTCGAGGCGCTGCGCGAGAATATCGGCGACGGTTTGCGTTTGTATCCTGATCCGGTGAGCGCAAGATTGCGCGAGGTGATATCGCGGCGTTTCGGGGTGACCCCGGCGCAGGTTTTCGTCGGCAATGGATCGGACGAAGTGCTTGCGCATACGTTCCGCGCCTTGCTTACGCATCCCGCCCCGGTGCTGTTTCCGGACGTCACTTACAGCTTTTATCCGGTGTACTGCCGGTTGTTCGGGGCAAGTTACAAGCACATCGCTCTCAACGCGCGGTTCGAAATCGATGTCGGCGACTATCTGCAGGACAACGGGGGTATCGTATTCCCCAACCCGAACGCGCCGACCGGGCTTGCCCTGGGCGTTCCGCAAATCGAGCGCCTGCTCGAGGCCAACACCGAATCGGTTGTCGTCATCGACGAAGCTTACGTTGATTTTGGCTGCGAGTCGGTAGTGCCGCTGGTGCATCGCTATCCTCACCTGCTGGTCACGCACACCTTGTCAAAGTCGTACGCGCTGGCCGGGCTACGCGTTGGGTTCGCGATCGGCCACCCGGACCTGATCGGTGGCCTCGAGCGAGTCAAGGACAGCTTCAATTCTTATCCGGTCGACCGTCTGGCTCAGGCCGCGGCGATAGCCGCAATCGAGGACGTCGGGTATCTTGCAGCCAGTTGCCGCAAGATCGTCGAGAGCCGGGAGCGGATGGCTGTTGACATGAGCGCTATCGGCTTTGAGGTACTGCCGTCCAAAGCAAACTTCCTCCTGGCCCGTCATCCGTCGCATGAGGCGGAAACGCTGTCCGCGAAGCTGCGCGAACGAGGGGTCATCGTCCGTCATTTTCGTAATCCGCAGCGAGTTGCACCGTATTTGCGCATCAGCGTCGGAACCGACGCTCAGTGCGCTGCGTTGCTCGCCGCGTTGCGCGACGTACTCGGCTGAGCCAGTGCCGGTGTCGGGGGCGCCGCTTGCGGCGAATTTGGGTTAGGATTGCAATCCGTATAAAGAATCGCTGGCAATGCGCAAGGCACTCGTTACCCGCAATACCCTGGAAACGAAGATCAGGGTCGAACTCGATCTGGATGGCGGCGGGCAGTCCCGATTGTCGACAGGTGTCGGATTCTTTGACCACATGCTCGACCAGGTGGCCCGCCACGGCTTGATCGACCTGGATGTCGAAGCCGAGGGCGATTTGCACATCGATGCCCATCACACGGTGGAGGACGTCGGTATCACTATCGGGCAGGCCTTTTCCGAGGCTATTGGCGACAAGAAGGGCGTGCGACGTTACGGGCACGCCTTTGTGCCGCTCGACGAGGCGTTGTCACGAGTCGTGGTGGATCTTTCCGGCCGGCCGGGCCTTGAATACCGTGTCGAGTATGTCAGGGGGATGATCGGTGAGTTCGATGTCGACCTGATACACGAGTTCTTTCAGGGATTCGTCAATCACGCGCAGGTTACCCTGCATATTGACAATCTCAGTGGCGGCAATGCGCATCACCAGGCGGAAACAATCTTCAAGGCATTTGGCCGGGCGCTGCGCATGGCGGCTGAACTGGACCCGCGCGCCGGCCACAGTCTGCCCTCGACCAAGGGAAGTCTCTAAAGGCCCTCCGACTTCGTTTCTTTCATATGGCCAAAATCGCAGTAGTCGACTATGGCATGGGCAATCTTCGCTCGGTAGCGAAGGCGCTCGAGCATGTCGCCCCCGAGAGCGTTGTCCTCGTGACCAGTGATGCGCGCGATATTCACGATGCCGAACGCATTGTATTTCCGGGTCAGGGAGCGATGCCGGACTGCATTCGCGAACTCGAAGCGCGCGGTCTGCGCGAACCGTTGCTCGACGCTGCCGGGAACAAGCCGTTCCTCGGCCTGTGCATTGGCTTGCAGATGTTGTTCGAACATAGCGAAGAAGGTGATATCCCGGGGCTGGGACTCCTTCCAGGCCGTGTATTGCGTTTTCCGCCAGAGCGTATGCGCGACGCTTCCGGCAACAAGCTCAAAGTGCCGCATATGGGCTGGAACCAGGTATTCCAGAAGCGGTCGCATCCCATGTGGGCGGGAATAGAGGACGGAAGCCGTTTTTATTTCGTGCACAGTTATTTTGTGGAGGTCTCAGAGCCCGCCATCGTGGCCGGCGAGACCTGTTATCCATTTGCTTTTACGAGCGCGGTGGCGAGAAATAATATTTTTGCCGTGCAGTTTCACCCTGAGAAGAGTCAGTCCGCAGGACTCCAGCTGCTTTCGAATTTTGTGCGTTGGGACGGATCTGCAGATGTTCGCCAGGACAAGGCGCTCGGAGTATTAGATGCTTGAAAATCGATTTCTGCCGTAGATTTCTTTAATCGCCGGCATGACCATCCAGCAACCCGACCTTTACATCCAGACTACCTAGACAGACTTCGGACCATGTTACTTATTCCCGCTATCGATCTTAAGGACGGACATTGCGTTCGCTTGAAACAGGGCGACATGAAGGAAGCAACGGTTTTTTCCGAGGACCCTGGTGCAATGGCCCGTCACTGGATAAACCAGGGAGCGAAGCGTTTGCATCTGGTCGACCTCAATGGCGCTTTTGCCGGAAAACCGGTAAACGAGGAGGCGATCAAGGCGATCGTGGCAGAGGTCGGTGACGATATTCCGGTTCAACTGGGTGGCGGCATTCGCGATCTGGATACTATCGAACGTTATCTGGATGATGGCGTTTCCTTTGTCGTCATCGGTACGGCCGCGGTGAAGACGCCGGGTTTTCTCCACGATGCCTGCGTCGCGTTTCCGGGCCATGTCATTGTGGCGCTCGACGCGCGGGACGGAAAAGTTGCCGTGGAGGGGTGGTCCAAGATGACCGGGCACGATGTCATTGACCTGGCCCAGAAGTTTCAGGACTACGGCATCGAGGCGGTGATCTATACGGACATCGGACGCGACGGGATGATGACGGGGGTGAACATCGATGCAACGGTCGAGCTTGCGCGCGCACTTACGGTGCCGGTTATCGCCAGCGGGGGCATCAATTCGCTCAAGGATATAGAGACGCTCTGTGGAGTCGAGGACGAGGGCATCATGGGCGCCATTACCGGCCGCGCAATCTACGAGGGGACGATCGATTTTTCCGCAGCGGTGAAGCTGGCGCAGGGTGAAGGCGAAGAATCCGGCGGCGACGCGCAGGCGCCGTCCTGATCGCCGGTTCAAGGCGCAAAGCGCATGGGACTTTCGAAACGCATCATTCCCTGTCTGGACGTTACCGGCGGCCGGGTCGTCAAGGGCGTGAATTTTGTCGGGCTGCGCGATGCGGGAGACCCGGTCGAGATCGCCAGACGCTACGACCAGCAGGGTGCCGATGAATTGTGTTTTCTCGATATCACGGCGAGCAGCGACGAACGAGAGGTCATCGTTCACGTAATCGAGGAAGTCGCCGCCGAGGTCTTTATCCCGCTTACGGTCGGGGGGGGCGTCCGGTCGATTGAGGACGTGCGCATCCTCCTCAATGCGGGAGCCGACAAGGTCAGCATCAATACCGCCGCGGTGCTCAACCCGAAACTCGTCGAGCAGGCCTCGGCGCGGTTTGGCTCGCAATGCATCGTCGTTGCGGTGGACGCGCGACGCGTTCCGGACTCATCGCCACCGCGGTGGGAGGTATTTACCCACGGCGGGCGCAGGGCGACGGGCATCGACGCAGTCGAATGGGGCAAGCGCATGCAGAAGGCCGGGGCCGGCGAAATTCTTCTGACGAGCATGGATCGGGACGGCACCAAGGCCGGATTTGACCTGGAGCTGACGCGCGCCTTTTCGGATGCGCTGGATGTCCCGATCATCGCCAGCGGCGGTGTCGGTGAGTCCAGGCACTTCGTCGATGGCGTGATCGAAGGGGGGGCTGATGCGCTTCTCGCTGCCAGCGTTTTCCACTATGGAGAACTAACGGTCGCGCAGGTCAAGAAATCTCTCGCCGATTGCGGCATTGAGGTGCGGTGATGAGCACGGAGTGGATTGACGAGGTTGTCTGGGACCGCGACGGACTGGTGCCCGCCATAGCGCAGGATGCCGCCACTGGGCAGGTCTTGATGGTGGCGTGGATGAGCCGTGAAGCCTTGCAGGAGACTGTGCAAACCGGGCGGGCGGTGTACTGGTCGCGTTCGAGGTCGCGGATCTGGCGAAAAGGCGAAGAGTCCGGGCATGTCCAGCTTGTGAAAGAGGTCTTCATAGATTGCGACGGTGATGTCGTGTTGCTAAAGGTAGAGCAGGCGGGAGGTATTGCATGCCATACTGGCCGGGCAAGTTGTTTTTTCAGGAAGCTCGACGCCGGCGGGTGGACTGTTACTCAACCGGTCCTGCGCAATCCTGATCAGATTTACGGAAAGTCATGACAGACGTCAGTATTCTCCAGCGGCTTGCCGCAGTAATCGACGAGCGCAAGGGTGCCGACCCGGCCAGTTCTTATGTTGCAAGCCTGTTCGGCAAAGGGCAGGATGCAATTCTGAAGAAGATTGCCGAAGAGTCGGCCGAGGTCCTTCTGGCGGCGAAAGACGGTGATAAACTGCATGTTGTTCGCGAAACAGCGGACTTGTGGTTTCATTGCCTGGTGATGCTTTCATATCACGGCGTTGGTCCGGGCGATGTTCTGGACGAGTTGGGGCGTCGCGAAGGTCAGTCAGGCATCGAGGAAAAGCGTAACCGGCAGCGGCCAGACTGACCTGGTTTGTGCCCGCTCCCGGATCGTCCAGGAATATCCGGGGTAGCTGAGTTTGAGTGAACAGGACTGTATTTTTTGCAAGATCGTTCGTGGCGAGGTTCCAAGCCGCAAGGTCTATGAAGATGACGAAATTCTTGCCTTTCATGACATTAGGCCGGTAGCTCCGGTACATTTCATGTTGATTCCGAAGAAGCATATCGCCTCGCTGGCTGATGTGCGGGAAGAAGACCGGAACGTCCTTGGCGCAATCATGCTTTTGGCGGGGCGGCTGGCTCAAGAGCAAGGATCTACAGACGGATTTCGGACTATCATCAACACAGGCAGAGTGGGGCGGCAGGATGTCTACCATCTCCACGTGCATGTTGTCGGCGGAAAGGATCCTCTTCCGGGAATGATCCAGAAGTCGAAGTAACTGAACTTTCGAGGGCGAAGCAAATGGGAACATTCAGTATTTGGCACTGGTTGATTGTCTTGGTGGTCGTCGTTCTTGTGTTTGGCACCAAAAAGCTGGGAAACCTGGGTTCTGATCTCGGAAAGGCCGTCAAGGGCTTCAAGGAGGGCGTCAAGCCCGAAGAAGATGCCACGGCAACCGCGAAACTGAAGTCCGAAGAGGCAACTGGCGAAACGATCGAAGGCGAGATCAAGGAAAAGTCCAAAGGCTGATCCTGCCCAATCCTGCGGACGAGCGCCCCAGTGTTCGATTTCGGTTTTTCGGAGTTGATGATCATCGCCATAGTCGGGTTGATCGTCATCGGTCCGGAGCGGCTGCCGCGGGTTGCGCGAACGCTCGGGCACCTGTTCGGACGCATGCAGCGCTACGTCACCGAGATCAAGGCCGACATCAACCGCGAGGTCGAGTTGGACGAACTGCGCAAATTGCAGGCTTCGATGAAGGAAGCCGCGCAGGAAATTGAGGAGAGTGTCTCAAAGCAGGTCAACTTCATCGAAGACGAGGTCAAACAGGCCGAGTCGGAGACCAGAAAGAGCGTCGAGGAAGCTGTCGAGCCGGTGGCGGGAATCAACCTGATGCACTCGCTCAATCCTCCGGACTACCCGGAGGAACCGGCTGACAAGCCGTCCGCGGAGCAGGCTCAATCAGAACGCACGCCGCAAGAAACCGGCTCTGACTCGCCTTCTTCCACCAAGAACGACAAACAGGCATAGCGGGCATACACATGAAGACTGGTTCCCCGGCCTCTGCGTGTCGTCACAGCAGGCACAGATGAGCGACTCCGATTCCTTCATGTCGCACCTTGTTGAGCTGAAGGTGCGGCTCACCCGCAGTATCATCGCGCTGCTGGTTGTATTCGGTGCGCTGTTTTACTGGGCGCGGGACATCTATAGCGTGCTTGCCGAACCGATGCTGGCGAAGTTGCCGCCCGGTACCCAGATGATCGCAGTGGAAGTCGCATCGCCGTTTTTTGTTCCCATCAAAGTGACGATGTTCGCGGCGCTGATCATCGCCCTGCCCTACATCCTGTATCAGATCTGGGCATTCGTCGCGCCAGGATTGTATTCACACGAGAAAAAGTTCGTTCTCCCGTTGATTGCCACCAGCACCCTGCTGTTCGTCGTTGGAATGGCGTTCGCCTATTTCATCGTGTTTCCGGTGGTTTTCAAGTTCATCACACAGTTTGCCCCTGAGGGCGTCGCCGTGATGACGGACATCCAGAAGTATTTCGATTTCGTGCTGGCATTGTTCCTTGCGTTCGGGGTGGCGTTCGAAACGCCGATTGCCGTGGTGCTTTTGACGCGCATGGGTATCGTCAGTATCGAACAGCTCAAGCAAGCGCGCCCTTACGTTGTGGTGGGCGCGTTCGTGGTCGCGGCAATATTCACGCCGCCTGACGTCGTGTCGCAGTTGCTGCTTGCGTTTCCGCTATGGCTGCTCTACGAGACGGGCATAATTATCTCCGGCTGGATGGGCAAGGCGGCCGGCGACGATGACGCCAAGGCGGAAAAAGCCAAGGTAGAGGATAAAACCGGGCAAGGCGGATCGGACACTCCCGCCCGCTAGGTCCGCAATTACACTTCGTCCCGCTTGGTCGGGCCTTTTGTGTCCCTACTCGAAATTCTTGCCACGCATGGGGCGGGGCCTCGTGCCCACCTGAATCTGAACGGCCATTTCCTCGCGGTCGCGCAACAGCTGGAGGGTGGCCCGTTCGCCGGGCTTTAGCGCGGCAATCAGATTCAGCATCTCGGTTGCATCGGTGAATGTCTGTGATTCGACGCCGATGAGGATGTCGCCGCGCCTGACGCCAGCGCGTTCGGCCGGCCCGCCTGGCTGTACGCCGGCGATCAGCGTTCCATTTGTCGTGGGCAAATTGAACGATTCGGCGAGTTCGGGCGAAATATCCTGCACTTCAACGCCGATCCAGCCGCGAGTGACCGAGCCGGTCTGAATTATCTGCTCCATCACCTTGCGGGCGAGGTCCGAAGGGATGGCGAAACCGATACCAAGAGACCCCCCGGTACGGGAGTAGATCGCGCTGTTGATGCCGACGAGATTGCCTGCCGCATCGACAAGGGCACCGCCGGAGTTCCCCGGGTTGATCGCGGCGTCAGTCTGGATAAAGTTCTCGAACGTGCTGATGCCCAGCCGGCTGCGGTTCTTGCCGCTCACGATGCCCATCGTTACAGTCTGTCCGACGCCAAAGGGATTGCCGATAGCGAGCACGAAATCGCCGATACTCAAGCTCTGGGGGTTGCCAAAAGCGATGGCCGGCAAGTTTGCAAGGTCGACTTTCAGCACGGCGAGATCGGTTTCCGGGTCCGTTCCGACAATCTTTGCCGGCGCTTTTCTACCTCCGGCGAGCGCGACTTCGATCTCGTCAGCGGTTTCGATTACGTGATGATTCGTGAGTACGTATCCTTCGGGTCCGACAATGACGCCGGAACCCAGACTGGCAGACTGGCGGCTTTCGCCATCGAACTGGTCGCCAAAAAAACGCCGGAACAAGGGATCGTCCATGAAAGGGTGCCGGGGGAGCGTTGTTTCCTTGGTCGTGTAGATGTTCACAACTGCCGGCATCGCCTTGTTTGCCGCTGTCTTCAGGCTGCCAAGCGCAAGATCGGCGGGTTGGGCCTCGCCAGCTTCACGAATGGTGATCACTTCGCCACCGACAGGCGGGCGAGACCAGCGTGCCAGGTCCGGCCGCAAGGTCGTGATTACGAACAAGACCCCGAGGCAGATTGTCACCGCCTGGGAAAATATCAACCAAAATTTGCGCATGTTGTACTGAAGTCCTACTGGAACCGCTGTAATAAGATGCTGACCCGGCTCGGAAAAATGGTCCGAAACCGATCTCAGGGAGATTATTCCGCATAATCATGCCGGTTAGAAGTGCCTGGCTCAACGAGTACCGGTACGGCAAGGACAAGCATCATTCGTGGCACGCCTGAAAACGCCATGTAAATCTATGCCTTGTATGCGTTTTTTGGTTTGACAACGCGCCTCTGTGGCGATTAGAATTCGCGCCTTTCGCCATTTATAGACGACTCCGTCTGGGAAACGTCGCCATGAAAACCTACTCTGCCAAACCGGCCGAAGTCCGCCGTGACTGGTACCTGATCGATGCGACCGACAAGGTCCTCGGCCGCCTTTCTGTTGAAATTGCCAAGCGCCTGCGTGGCAAGCACAAGCCCATATATACGCCGCATGTCGACACAGGTGATTACATTGTCGTCGTCAACGCCGACAAGATCCGCGTGACTGGTAACAAGGCGCAAGACAAGATTTATTACCGCCACAGCGGTTACCCTGGTGGTCTGTACCAGACCAACTTCAAGAAGATGCAGGACCGGTTTCCCGGCCGGCCGCTGGAGCTCGCGGTAAAGGGAATGCTGCCCAAGGGCCCGCTCGGATACGCGATGCTGAAAAAGCTGAAGGTGTACGAGGGCTCACAACACCCGCATGCGGCGCAGCAGCCGCAGGCACTGAACGTCTGAGAGACTGCTCAAAATGGCTATGGCATCACAAGCAAACTACGGAACCGGTCGTCGCAAGTCAGCGGTGGCCCGCGTATACATCAAGCCCGGCAAGGGCACTATCGTCGTCAACAACAAACCTGTCGATGAATTTTTCTCGCGGGAAACGGGCCGCATGCTGGTCCGGCAGCCGCTCGAGCTGACAGAAATGTCGTCGAACTTCGATATCAGCGTGAACGTGACGGGTGGAGGCGAATCCGGCCAGGCGGGTGCTGTTCGTCATGGCATAGCAAGAGCGTTGGTCGACTACGACGCTTCTCTCAAGCCCGCTTTACGCAAGGCCGGCCTCATCACGCGCGACGCGCGTGCGGTGGAGCGAAAAAAAGTTGGTTTGCGCAAAGCCCGGCGGCGTCCGCAGTACTCCAAGCGCTGAACTTTTTCAGCCACATCAAAGCCGCCCGCGAGGCGGCTTTTTTGTTTTGGGCACTTTTTTTGGCCATGGCGCGGTATTCGCTAAGGTATTATCGAACTTCTTACGCGTAACATATTGCGGCAAATGATAAAAGTCGGGATTGTCGGAGGTACCGGGTACACGGGGGTAGAACTGCTCCGGCTCCTTGCGTCTCATCCGCGCGCGGAGCTGGTCGCCATTACCTCGCGCAAGGATGCCGGCACGCCGGTTGCAGCCATGTTTCCCAGTTTGCGGGGGCACGTTGATCTGGTCTTCTCCGACCCCGATAGTGCGCAACTCGAAGCCTGCGACGTCGTTTTCTTCGCAACACCGCATGGCGTTGCCATGGCTCACGCTCCGCGCCTGGTCAAGGCGGGCGTGAAAGTGATCGATCTCGCCGCTGACTTCCGGCTTCAGGATCTTGCGCAGTGGAAGAAGTGGTATCAGGTGGAGCACGTCGCGACGGACCTGCTCGTAGAGGCGGCATATGGCCTGCCCGAGCTGTACCGGGAAACAATCAGGACTGCACGCGTAGTGGGGAACCCGGGCTGTTACGCCACCGCGGTACAACTCGGGTTCCTGCCCCTGCTGGAGGCGGGCGCTGTCGACCCTTCCTGTCTGGTCGCAGACGCGAAGTCTGGCGTTAGCGGTGCCGGCAGAAAAGCCGATCTCGGGATTGTTTTTTCGGAAACCTCCGATAACTTTCATGCTTATGGCGTTGCCGGCCATCGGCATCACCCGGAGATTGTGCAAGGCCTCGCGCACGTCTCCGGAGAGAAGGTCGGGCTGGTGTTCGTGCCGCATCTGACGCCGGCGATTCGCGGTATCCACGCGACGCTTTACGCGCAGTTGAAAACTGACATCGACGTCCAGGCCCTATACGAATCCCGTTTTGACGGCGAACCCTTTGTAGACGTCATGCCCGCAGGCAGCCACCCGGAAACGCGTACTGTCCGCGGTGCCAATACCTGCCGTATCAGCATTCACCGTCCGGGAGACGGGAATACCGTCGTCGTGCTTGTCGTCATCGACAACCTGGTCAAAGGCGCCTCAGGGCAGGCGGTGCAGAACATGAACCTGATGTTCGGCCTTGAAGAAACGACCGGCCTCAATCACGTTGCGTTGATGCCTTGACTCGATGAAGCGGCTCAGACTCAAGAAATTGCGGCGGAGATTCGGGATCACCGCCCCGCGCGTAGCCGTGCAATCTCACGTGCCATGGTACTGGCGATGGCTGACTTCCACCGTGTTTCTTGTCGTTACGATTGCAGCGGCCTGGATCGCGTACGACATCGGACGTCGCTACGCCGGTTTTGATTCAAGCGAGGCGGCGGGGGCTCAATCCCGGCTTCAGGAGATTAACGAGCAGTTAAGGCAGGAGAATGGCCAGCTGCGCAATGAAATTGCTGCGATGGAGCGCCAGTTGGAGATCGAATTGGCCGCGCAGGGAAACCTTACTGGCCAGATACGTGGCCTGTCCGAGGAAAACGCGCTGTTGAAGGAAGACCTCGCCTTCTTTCAGACGCTCATGGCTTCTGGCGCTGACCCGGGCGGCGTCAGCGTCAACCGGTTCCGGGTCGAGCGGGATGCTTTGCCCGGCGAATATCGGTACCATTTGCTGATCGTGCAGTCGAAAAAGCGGGTCAGGGAATTCACGGGGCGGCTGCAGTTGATCGTCGACTATGTTGCTGACGGCAAACCCGCCGTCATGACCTTCCCGGCGGAAGGGGAGGACGAGAAGGCATATAATTTGCGCTTCAAGTTTTATCAACGGGTGGAAGGCACGTTCACGCTGAAACCCGAAGCGGTTGTTCGAGAGGTGCAAGTCCGTGTCATACAGAACGGGGATTCGACGCCTGTGTCCACGCAAGCGACGACCCTGTCGTGATCTGGAGGAAAAATGTTCGGAAACAAGCCCACCAAACCGCAGAACAGAATTGACAGTCTCGTCGGGGCTGGCACGGTCATAGAAGGAAACATTGCGTTTTCCGGAGGGCTGCGGGTGGATGGTCGCGTTCGCGGAACCGTGCTGACGGCCGATGACCAGCCGAGCACGCTCGTTTTGAGTGAGAAGGCTCAGATCGAAGGCGAGATACGCGTATCGCACGCAGTAATCAATGGTACTGTGGTTGGCCCGGTTTTCGGGGCGGAGTACGTCGAACTACAGCCGAAATCCAATGTCACAGGAGATGTCCACTATCGGACACTCGAGATACAACTCGGGGCGGTGGTGCAGGGCCGGCTGGTGCACCGCGATGAGGATGGGACGAAGAAGGTTGTGCCGCTAACGGCGCAGGAGTAAGGACCGGCTGGTCGTATTGACGTGCAAAACGCCTGGTTGCTGAACTGTCAGCAGGAGTGAGATATGAATGCAGTAACAGAGATGCCTACGCCACTTGTCTTCAGCGACAGCGCTGCCGAGAAAGTCAGGCAGCTTATCGAGGAAGAAGGCAACGACGCGCTCAAGCTCAGGGTATTCGTCACTGGTGGCGGATGTTCCGGTTTTCAGTATGGCTTCACGTTTGACGAAGAAATCAACGAGGATGACGCGACCATGGAGAAGAACGGCGTCACCCTGTTGATCGACGCGATGAGCTATCAGTATCTCGTCGGTGCCGAGATCGACTATCAGGAAGGCATTGAGGGTGCGCAGTTCGTGATCAAGAATCCGAACGCCAGTTCGACTTGCGGCTGCGGTTCATCGTTTTCGGCTTGAACCGGAAGAGATTCGGCCACGCCTGATCCGGGATACTGCGAGAAGCTGCGCGGTTGCGCCCAGCTCAAGAAAATATCAAGAACGGGAGCCTTTGTGCTCCCGTTCTTGTTTTCAATGCGGGCCCGGCAGAGGTGTTAAAGCGCGCGAAGTGCCCGACCGACCAAGCCGCGGTCAGTCCAACAACGCGAGATTGGTATCCTTGAGCAGATCCAGCCGGCTGAGCAGCGGCTTCGCGGTCGCATCGAATGCGTCACGCCGCGCGGCTGTAATCGGCGGACCCGGGGGCAACGCAAGTTTGAGTGGGTTTCGCTGATTGCCGTTTACCAGAAACTCGTAATGCAGGTGTGGGCCGCTGGCCAGGCCTGTTTTGCCGACATAGCCGATGATCTGCCCTTGTTCAACGCGGGCTCCATTGCGTATTCCCTGTCCGAAGCGCGATAGATGCGCATAGCGTGTGCCGTATCCATTCGCGTGGCGCAAGGTGATGAGCTTGCCATAGCCGCCTTTGATTCCCGCAAAACTCACCGACCCGCTTGCGGTCGCGCGCACCGGGGTTCCCGTCGGCGCGCCGTAGTCGATGCCGCGATGGGCGCGCCACTTGCGCAACACAGGGTGGAAGCGGGCGGTCGTGTAGCGCGACGTGATTCTGGAAAACGCCAGCGGTGAGCGCAGGAACGCTTTGCGAACGTTCTTGCCTTCCGGGTCGTAGTAGCCTCCGCGGCCTTCGCCATCCTGAAAATAGACGGCGCGATGCGATCTGCCCTGGTTGGTGAATTCGGCGGCGATGACGCGGCCAACGCCGATAAATTCGCCTTCAGCATAATTCGCTTCGTAGATGACCGTGAAACTGTCACCTTGCCGAAGGTCACGACTGAAATCGATGTCGCTGGAAAATATCTCGGCGATCTGGATTGCGACATTCTCGTGCAGTCCGGCGGCATCGGTGGCGCCGAACAGGGAATAGTTGATCGTTCCGGAGCTTTGCATGACCCGAGGCTCGAACTGCGGGACCTGCTCTGCCGCCTCGAAGCCGTCGTCAGTGCGGTTGACCAGGAGTTGCTTCCCGTCGCCGTTGATGTAGGAAAGTTCCACGAGCCGCCCCTGGTTCGTGGTGATTGCCCTGATGCTGCGGCCCGGGATCAATCTGTAAAGCGAGCGAACGCTGCGAGCCTGAAGCAGAAAATTCACCGCTTCCGGGTCATCAACGCCGAGGCGCAGCAAGATTGCCGCAACCGTGTCTCCCGGCCGAATGCGCTCCTCCCGCCAGTAGTTCTGGGTGTCCGGGGATGCCTGCGCCGAAGGCAGTGGCAGGGAAATCTGCTCCACCACATGCCGAATATCAACATGCTCGGGCTGTGTGCCGGGGGCGAAGCCAAAGGCAGCAACCACGCCAAACAGCGGCAACATAGCGACTGGCGTCAGCCACGTCGTTGCTCGGGATTTCCGTTGTTTCCCGGTGTTTTGCGCTAGAATTTCTTCTTTCTTCAAAGACATGCAATGCTCTCAGGCAAGGTTGTTCGGAGCTTAGCAGAATCGTTATTGAACGAAAAGCAAGTGTCGCAAAAGGCGGGCCAACGCGTGTTCTTGCGTGGTCAAGGTCGATTGCATGAACCCAACAGCAGGCAATGATGGATATCAAGGAACAACTGGAAGTTATCAGGCGCGGCGCGGATGAGTTGCTCGTCGAGCAGGAACTCGTCGACAAACTGAAGTCGGGCAAGCCGTTACGAGTGAAAGCGGGTTTCGATCCTACGGCACCGGACCTGCACATCGGGCACACGGTTCTGATCAACAAACTTCGACAGCTTCAGGAACTGGGGCACCACGTCATTTTTCTCATTGGCGACTTCACCGGGATGATTGGCGACCCGACCGGAAAGAACGCCACCCGGCCGCCGTTGACGCGTGAAGATGTGGTGCGCAATGCGGCGACATATAAGGAGCAGGTATTCAAGATACTTGACCCTGAACGCACCGAGGTCGCCTTCAACTCCACCTGGATGAACGAATTCGATTCCGCCGACATGATCCGGCTGGCCGCGTCCTACACGGTGGCGCGCATGCTGGAACGCGACGATTTCGGCAAGCGTTACAAATCAGGGCAACCGATTGCGATCCATGAGTTCCTCTACCCGCTGGTGCAGGGTTATGACTCGGTCGCCTTGAAGGCTGATCTTGAACTCGGTGGAACGGATCAGAAGTTCAATCTGCTGGTCGGCCGGGAATTGCAGCGGCATTACGGGATGACCTCGCAATGCATCCTGACAATGCCATTGCTGGAGGGGCTGGACGGAGTGAACAAAATGTCCAAGTCGCTGAACAACTATGTTGGTATCACGGAGGCGCCCGGCGAGATGTTCGGCAAGCTCATGTCGATTTCCGACGATCTGATGTGGCGTTATATCGAACTTTTGTCGTTCGAACCGCTGACCGTGATTCGGGGCTGGAAGTCCGAGGTTGAGCAAGGGCGCAATCCGCGCGATATCAAGGTGGCTTTCGCGCAGGAAATCGTTGCCCGGTTCCACGATCAAAGTGCCGCGACCGGGGCATTGGCCGAATTCGAGGCGCGTTTCAAACAAGGGGCGTTGCCCGAAGACATGCCGGAGTTCGAACTCCCCGCCAACGGACAGCCGCTGGCGTTGTATCAGGTTCTCAAGCAAGTCGGGCTGACTGCCAGCACATCCGAGGCGATGCGCATGATCGAACAGGGCGGCGTCAGGCTGGACGGTGAAAAGGTTGCGGACAAGAACCTTCAGATCGCCAAGGGCAAGACGGTTGTCCTGCAGGTTGGCAAGCGCAAGTTCGCCCGCGTCAGCGCCAATTAAAGCCGATCCTGCGGCTTTGGCTTCCAAGTTACTCAGTTTCAGGTGTTTTTCTGTGAAAAACCCTTGACCGCGCGGGTCTCGCCCGTATAATGCGCGGCTTCGCCTGGAACGGCGATCGCTCTTTAAAAATTTGGACAGCCGAAGCGTGTGGGTGCTTTGTGTGCTTTTGTTGATGCTTGTGGCTGGGCATGGACGAATGGAGCTGGTGGA